>CAJOLO010000307.1 GCA_905235345.1 uncultured Lachnospiraceae bacterium | reverse complement strand
CTGTTTATGGTAATTTTTGTTATAGTATGCATAATCAGTTTTATTGAGAACAGAAGACTATATATTGCGAGATATCATATAAAGGATTCCCTTATTCCCCAAAGCTTTAACGGTTTTAAGATAGTTCAGCTAAGTGATTTGCATAATACAACATTCGGAAAGAATAATGACAGGCTTATTGCTAAGGTTACGGAGCTTAGTCCGGATATAATTGTCATTACCGGAGATATGCTTGTCGGTATTCCGAATACGGATGTAAGTATTGCAGCTGATACCATGAACCGTCTTTGTGCTATTGCACCTGTTTATTTCAGTATGGGAAACCATGAACTTAGAATCAGCAAATATACTGATAAGTATGGTGATATGTGGGAGCGGTTCCTAATGGAGCTTTCGCCGGAGGTTCATAAGCTTTTTGATACATCGGAAGATATAGTGAGAGATGGAGGGAAGATAAGTCTGCATGGTGTCACATTGACGCCTAAGATGTATACTCGTTTTAGGGATGTTCATATGCCGAAGCAACATCTTAATAAACGTTTTGGTATTTGTGAGGATAATGAATTTCATATATTTCTGGCACACAATCCGGATTATTTTCCTGATTATGCTGCATGGGGAGCAAAGCTTACATTTTCCGGTCATGTTCATGGCGGAATAATGCAGATTCCCTTTCTTGGCGGAGTTATTTCACCTAAGATGAGGCTTTTCCCGAAATATGATAAAGGATTATTTGAAATTTCTAATAAATATATGATCTTAAGCGGAGGTCTTGGTAATCATACATTGAAATTCCGTATCATCGTACTGGTTACTCTCGAAAATGATTTTAATTAATGCTGCAAGGCAATTTAGGAGTATAAAACAATGGATGAGAAGAAAAATGAGTTAAAAAATAAGCAGGGTAATGAAACCGATGAGTCTGATGAAGTTATCAAAGTTGTTGATGATTATGATGATTTTCAGACTATGGTAAGGGAAAGGAAGAACAAGGTTGAGGATGAAGTCGCCTCATCTAAAGAAGATGCGAAGAAGGACCATAAAGAGAAGCCTTTGGAAGTGAAAGAAAAGGCCGGGGAGAAGATTGCTGATTCTGAAGATGAAGTTGAACATAAGGTCTTTGGTGGTACTGACGTATCAGAAGAAAAAGTTTCGGGAGTGACAAAAGAAACGAAAAATGATTCTGAGACGAAGGGGAAAACGGATAAAGACTCTTCCGATAAATCCAATAAAAAAAATAAAGAAGATAAGACATCTGATAAACCAGCTGTGAAGAATAAAGAAGAGGAGAAGACATCCGATAAATCCGCAGTAAAGAATAAAGAAGGGGAGAAGACATTCGATAAATCCGCAGCGAAGAATAAAGAAGGGGAGAAGACATCCGATAAATCCGCAGTAAAGGATAAAGAAGGGGAGAAGACATCCGACAAATCCGTAGCGAAGAATAAAGAAGAGAAGAAGATTTCCGGGACGAAAGATAAAGCAGAGAAGGAAATTGCTGCAGCAAGAGAAGATGTTGTATTATCTGACAGCACTCCTTATATCCATAATTCGAAGAAAACGTCAAGTTCAAAAAAAGGAGTTTTCATTACTCTTGGTGTTCTTGTTTCGTTATTAATTGTTGCATATGTTTCCGGTTTCGTATATTTTTCCAATCATTTTTATCAGCATGTAACTGTCAATGGAATTGACGTTTCGGGAATGAATAAAGAGTCTGCAAAGAATGTTCTGGATTCCTTTTATAACAATTATAATCTTACATTGAAAACAATTGATCTCGATGAGATAACAATAGAAGGTAAGGATATTGGTAACTGTTCATGATGATTTTGATAATCTTTTTGTGCAGCAGAATCCATCTCTTTGGTTTGTTAATATGTTCAATATTCACAGTTTTGATATTGATGCAGATGCAACCTGGGATGAAGACGAATTGGATAAAGTTCTGGCGTCTATGGATTTTCTGGATGAAAAGAATATGACTGCTCCTGAAGATGCTTATATTGGTATTAATGAAGATCAATTCGATATAATCGAGGAGGTACAACGATTAACAGGACTGAATTTGATAAAGCTGTTAATAATGCTTTATCTACTGTACAATCCGAATTAAATCTATATGATGTAGGCTGCTATGAGCTTCCTAAGATATATTCAGATAATAAAGAGCTTATAAGGGAGTTTGACAGTAAGAAAGAATACGCTAAGTATGTAGTTAATATCCAGATGGATGATCTGACTCTGGAACCGGGGATGGATCTTTATAATGCTGTGTTGGAGAAATCCGGTGATTCATATACTGTTTCAAAGAGTAAGGTTGAGAAATATGTTTCTGATCTTGCGGATCAGTATGATACCATGGGAAAGGATAGAACATTTATAACTTCATTTGACGGAAAAGAGATAACCACAACAGGTTCTGCCTTCGGCTATGAACTTGACAAGGAGGCCACAACAGATGCTTTATATAAAGCGCTTACAGCTAATAAGGCATCAACGGTTGAAGCGGTGTTCATCAGCAAAGGAAAGACCTTGCTCGGAGACAATGATATCGGAGATACTTATGTTGAGGTAAACCTTTCCGAACAGCGTGTTGTAGCATATAAGAATGGAAAGAAGTTTGCGGAAGGTGATTGTGTGTCAGGTAAAGAAGCTGCCGGGCACGGTACTCATACCGGACTTTATCAGGTGCAGGATAAGCTTAGTCCTACGGTTCTCAGGGGAGAAAAGGTTCCTGTTACCAAAACTGTAAAGAAAAAGAACAAAAAAGGCAAAACGGTTGAAAAAACAACAACCTCGTATGAGTATTCATACGAATCACCGGTTACCTACTGGCTTCAGTTCAATGGTGGAGAAGGTCTTCACGATGCTGCCGGCTGGAGAAGTTCATATGGTGGCAGTATATATTATTACAGTGGTTCACATGGTTGCGTGAATCTACCGTTAGACCTGGCAAAGCAGATATATGAGAATATCGAGGTGGGTGATCCGGTTATTGTGTATTTCTGGGATAACGAGAATAGAAAATAATTT
>CAJOLO010000306.1 GCA_905235345.1 uncultured Lachnospiraceae bacterium | reverse complement strand
TCATCTAATCCTGTCAGATCACGAATCGCCTCAGCAACATCGATATAATACTCAACCTCTCTGCGCTCCGGAACGAATCCTCCAGTGATCGTAATTCTCTGATAACCTTCTGCATATGCCTCCTTAACAGTCTCGGCAATCTGCTGCGGAGTCTTCCAGTTCAATCCCTCAAGCTCTGCATAGTCACTTCTTGTCTGATTGATATTACAGAACTTGCAGTCAAGTCCTTTATCCTTAAGTGCACACTCGTTGCTGTATGCTACAGTAATCTTGGTCTTACCAACCTCCTGTGCCACAGTCGCCATACGTGTACCATCAGAAGTTACCTTATCATAATATAAAGGCTTTTCTACAAATGTTATCTCATCCAGCAACTGCTTTCCTTTGTAAAGCAGATATGCACCGCTTTCATATTGGATGTTATATGGCGCATTGTGTCTGTACGATACCTGAATTCTGTAATTAGAGGATGCAAGGCGGAATGCCTGTGGCAGCTTCGTCGCCTTATACGCCTCATGATTCATGTTGAAGCAGGCGTGCACCTGCTCCTGCACTGTATGTTCAAAATCAAGATGTTTCAATACCGACTCCGGTATAAACACTCCCGTCTAATTCCATTTGATTAAACAATTCATTCTTTGTAATCGCCATTTTATACTTTCTCCTTTATTTTTTATATGTTACCTTGTCCGGAAATACATCCGTAACCGATGTTGCATCTGTATACTCATTTATATCCACATACTCGATCATATCGTGTTCTGAAGCCCAATCTACAATGCTCTGAAGATGATCAAAGTCCTCCTGTGTCAATTCAACACCCCAGTTATAACTTCCCCAATTGTTCTGAGTGTCTACTGCATCAATCGTCATCTCATCAGCAATTATTTCTGATGCTTCTTCCAAATTGTTACTGATATAATCTATTCCTTCCTGAATAGCAAGAAGGAATTCATCAAAGACTTCCTTATTATCTTTCAAAAATGTATCATCAGCAAAAATATATGCCTGTGCAGTCTCTCCAATATCAGACGTTGTATTAAGCGTTGTCCTGTTCTCGATAGGCTCAAGCTGACTGGCAAATGCTTTTCCGAACTTTGCTGCATCAATACTGCCGGATGCATATGCTGTAATGATCTCTGCAGAAGATGAAAACGGAACCAGTTCAAAATCATCCTCTGTCAAGCCATAGTATGCAAGCTCCTTAGCCAAAATATACTCATCCATTGTCCCCTGACCATATCCTATTTTGGCTCCCTTTATATCCTCGATAGTTTTAGCACCCTCTATCGTTGTCTCATACCAGGATGAACCGGGATTATCAATCAAAAGATTGGCTGCCACACGTAAATTACTCTTCTCTGCAAGTCTTGTAGCACCGGCATAATCATAGGCAAATCCTATCTGTACCTCATTCAGCACCACTGCATTGACCGTGTCAATACCGAAGGAAAAATTAACAAGTTCAGCGTCAATACCATGTTCTTCAAAGAATCCTTTTTCCTTTGCAACCACCGGTATATATGCAAACAATGATGCATCAACACCAATCTGTACTTTAGTAAGCTCCTTTGGGTCTTTGGATTCTTCTTTCGCTTCAGCCTCTGTTCCTGCATCCTCTGTCTCTTTCGCACTCTCTGTTTCCTTTGTGCTCTCCGTTTCAGCAGCTTTGCTTCCTGAACCTGATCCACAACCTGCAAGTGATAATGCCATAGTCCCTGCCAATAATACTGTAATAACTTTCCTTAATTTCCTCATAACCGTTCTCTCCTTTTCATATCTTACTCTGTTCCCTCATCTATATTTCTTTTAACTGTAAGCAATCATCCGGCAAGCTCCCCCTTCGCCATAATGCCATTACAACTCTATATATTAGCAACAGCAGCGGAATCCTCCATTCTTTTCTACGCATTTATCCATCCCTATCTCTCCTTTCGATTAACCGCTTTCATCTTTTCACTTTCTTAGCAACACCATCTGTCTTCTTACGCCTGCAGACTTTCCTTCTCCTGCACACCGTATTTTCCAAGAAAACGATTGCCTAGAATCCTTAACAACTTATCTGACAAAAATCCTATCAGTCCGAGAGTGATTGTTCCGATGAATATCCAATCCGTATGGAAATATAATCTTGATGTGTAGATCAGATATCCAAGTCCCTCTTTAGCTGCCAGCATCTCAGCTGCAATAATGGATGAAAATGCTCCTCCAAGTCCCAATCTTGCTCCTGTAAATATGTAAGGAATAATCGATGGCCATATGACCGTTTTAATAATCTGCCACTCGGAGGCTCCTAGAGTTCTTGCCGAGTTGATTCTGTCTTCCGATACTGACATAACTCCGGCGATGGTGTTGACCATAACCGTGAATACAACCGCATATATAATCAATACTTCTTTGGAAAGTTCTCCTACGCCGAACCACATAAGGAACAGTGTAAGTAATGCCAGTGCCGGAATGAACCGGAAGAAATTAATAAACGGTTCCACAAGTCTTCGAAGTATATGAATTCTTCCTACCAACAATCCTAACGGAGCAGCTATTAATGTTCCGATGATCCATCCGATCAACACACGTTTCAGACTTACCAATGTAAACTGAAACAGTTTTCCGTTTGCAATTATCTCAAATCCACCCTGTGTGGTATGGATCGGTCCCGGAAGAAATGTATCATCATAAAATAATGATGCAAGCTGCCATATAAGTATCAGAATCGCCCATGTGGCAATTCCATGATCCAGCACCCAGTTCCAAACCTTCTTTGCCGCTTTAGTCAATTTATGCTTTCTTTTCTTTTCCTCAAAACTTTCAACTTTTTTCCTTTTAATTCGTTTTTCTTCTTCCAATCCGTTACTCTGAATTACTCCTGCATCTGCCATATGTCATTCTCCTCTCTTCATTTTGCTATAGATAATTTTTTTCATTGATGGCATATTACCCCAGTTTTCCTATCTGTTCAATATGAAAATGTGAAAACGACATCATCACCATCCATTTTTCCTATAAAAAAAGAGCAATTTTATAGTTAAAAACTGCTCTTTTTCATCTTTTTCATTTAGTTTGTGAAAACGTTCCATTAATGTAATATCATAGTAAAATCAACTTCTCTTCGTTTATAGACAGGCAGCAGAGGCATCATGCCTAAGAAATGTGTGCGACGCA
>CAJOLO010000305.1 GCA_905235345.1 uncultured Lachnospiraceae bacterium | reverse complement strand
AAAATTTATGCAACTTTGAGATTCTTTTCTATAAATGTACGAATCAATGTCTTTTCTTTAGCTGTTGTTATCGGGTCAAGGACGATACGACCATTCTCCTTGCCATACATACAAGCATACAGATCAATCTGCTTACCGGTTTCTTCCTTTGCATTCTCAGCCTCTGTATATATCAAATAACGCTGTCCGTTCTCCGGGTTTTCAACAACACTTAATCCAACATATGTAATCTCATCGCCGTTCTCATTAGTCAACTTAAATGTGTTATTCAATTCCATTACACTTCATCCTCCTGACATACTTCTTAACAAAATAATCTTTTACACTATACTGTCAACAAGCATCAACTATAATTCTGTTTTCAACAGTTCCTTTAGTTTCTTCGCAGCAACCGACATTGTTGATCTCGTATCAATAATCAGACACATCTCTCTCATAGGTATTGCTTCCTTAAAACTAAGCTTAAACAAAGTATCATTTTTCAAAAGCTTATCAGCAAAATCTTCAACAACACATCCTATTCCAAGATTCCGAACTGCAAACTGTATAATCATGTCACTCGTTGCCAGTTCAAATTCAGGCTTAACATAAACAGCTCGCTGTTTCAGATAATTATCTACATATGATCTTGTACTGGTATTACCCTCAAGGCATATTAGCGGCAATTTCTCTAAAGCCTTATATTCCAGTTGTTCACCCTTTAAATATCGGAACTTTTCCCCAGCCACAAACACATCCTGTATACGACGCACACATGACACTTCAAATCTGGAATCAATATTAAGTGGTTTGGTCACAACCCCAAAATCTATTCTTCCCTGCAAAAGATGTTCTATAGTCTGTGGCGTGGGGGCATTAGTTACTGTAACCTTAATCTCAGGATAAAGCTGGTGAAACTTTTCCAAAAATGGAAGAAGATAAAACTGTAACGTCATATCACTGGCACCGATTCTGACTTCTCCGGTCTCGAGATTCATCATCTTCGCCAGTTCACGTTCTCCTGCAAGAAATGTTTCATAACCATCCTTCACATAAGAGTACAACAAAGTTCCAGCATGGGTCAAACTAACACCTTTAGCACGTCTGGTAAAGAGCTCTATCCCTAATTCCTGCTCGAGCTGCTTGACAGCTTGGGAGACGGCAGGTTGTGATATAGCTTCTTCGCTGCTCCAGTAATGCTAAGCTCGGTGGCTACATAATAGAAAATCTTATAGTATTCCAGATTAACATTCATAATAATCTCTCCTTATACCTAAAATTTTCTACAAAGTCATTATATTATAAATATTACATTTTGTATATAGTTTTTTTAAAAATAACAGAATATTTTGTGTTTTATAAAAAATCAAACCACAAAATATGATAATCAATTTAAAAATAAATAATAAAACAAAGAGATATAAGATTTGCTTATATCTCCCATTCATCGTGCCTATATTATATGTATTTCGCTATTGCCATTAGAGTTGCTCAAAAACTTCACCAATGCGTTCATTAATCAATAAATCAGCGTTGACATCTCTCTGCGTCTTATCCATGTTGATAACCACAAGATGT
The DNA here is from genome assembly GCA_905235345.1 of uncultured Lachnospiraceae bacterium. Taxonomy (GTDB): domain Bacteria; phylum Bacillota; class Clostridia; order Lachnospirales; family Lachnospiraceae; genus CAG-590. The sequence goes on along the minus strand of CAJOLO010000305.1, from coordinate 996 downwards.
GAGCCTCTGAAATAATCAATAAATCCGGCAGCCGGATAAACCGCCAATGAAGTTCCTCCGATAATAAGTACATCTGCTTTACTTATGTAGGAAACGGATTTCTGCATAGTCATAGAGTCAAGTCCCTCCTCATAAAGCACGACATCCGGCTTAATTATCCCACCACAATCGCACATGGGAACACCATCAGATTCAGCTATATACTCAACAGGATAGGACTTTCCACACTTTGTACAGTAATTTCTGTGAACACTGCCATGAAGTTCCAAAACCTCTTTACTTCCTGCAGCATAATGAAGTCCATCAATATTCTGAGTGATAACCGCCTTAAGTTTTCCCTTCTTCTCCAATTCTGCAAGTTTCAAATGTGCCGCATTAGGCTTAGCATCCAACGCCAGCATCTTATTTCTGTAAAACTCAAAAAATTCATCCGTATGACTAACATAAAAGCTATGACTTACCATAACCTCAGGCGGATATTTATATTTCTGATTATACAAACCATCGACACTGCGAAAATCAGGTATACCGCTTTCTGTAGAAACTCCGGCGCCTCCAAAAAATACTATATTATCACTTTCCGCAACAATCTTCTTTAGTCGTTCGATCTTTTCATTCGATTCTTCATGCAGCATAATATCTCCTCCATTTTTTTTAAATATATGTCGCCCTGCAATTACCACATCTTCACAACGCTTAACCCTGTTCTCCTCCTTCATTATTGCCCTTCAATATCTCCGTCAACCGTTCAATAGCCTCCTCTTCATCAGGACCTTCACATATAATCTCAACTTCATCCCCGCATTTAACTCTGGCAGCCAAAACACCTAAAATGCTTTTTGCATTCAGCAAACTTGTCCCTTTACGTATCTGTATCCTGGATTTATATTTTAAACTTTCTTCACAGAATACTCCTGCCGGACGCAGATGCAACCCTAATGGTTCTGTCACAACCACCTTCTGCGTTACCATAATAACCCCTCCATTATATTATTC
>CAJOLO010000304.1 GCA_905235345.1 uncultured Lachnospiraceae bacterium | reverse complement strand
AAAAAAATTGCGGATACGGGTAAATATGATGTAGTACCTGTCAGTACGGAAATATTATCCGACTTTACTACACCGATTGAAGTGGTAAGAATTCTTAAAAATGTTTCACCGCATTGTTATATGCTGGAATCTGCAATGGCTGATGAAAAATGGGGAAGATACACATTTTTAGGTTATGATCCCAAGATGTTAATAACCTGTGTTGACGGGGAACTTAGCATAGGTGAGGAGAAGATAAGAACAGATAATCCCTCAGAGCATATCAGAAAAGTTCTTGCCGGTTACAGGAGCCCAAAGCTTGATAATCTGCCTTCGTTTACAGGAGGTCTGGTTGGATATTTCTCATACGATTATCTGGGTTACAGTGAGCCTTCCGTAAGATGTGAAGTTGCTGATACCGAGAATTTTAAGGATGTTGACCTTATGCTGTTTGATAAGGTGATAGCCTTTGACAATCTCAGACAGAAGATAATTCTTATCGTCAACATACCGCTTAAAGATGTAGAAGCAGAGTATGATAAGGCAGCTGATAAATTAGGTGAACTTGTAGATCTGCTAAAGCATGGCGATAAATGTGAGGAACCTCCGGGAAGACTTCTCGGAGAAGTAACACCGTTATTTAACAAAGAGCAGTATTGCGAGATGGTGGAGAAGGCGAAGAATTATATATATGAGGGTGATATCTTCCAGATAGTATTGTCAAACAGGCTGTCAGCTCCGTTTGAGGGTAGTCTGTTAGATACCTACAGAGTGCTGAGGACAATCAACCCGTCTCCGTATATGTTCTATTTTGCCGGAACGGATGTGGAGGTGGCAGGAGCTTCACCGGAGACATTAGTCAAGCTTGAGGACGGAGTACTTCACACATTTCCTCTGGCAGGAACGAGACCGAGAGGTAAGACCGAGGCAGAGGATATTGCTTTGGAGAAGGAGCTGCTTGCTGACGAGAAGGAGATTGCCGAACACAATATGTTGGTTGACCTCGGGAGAAATGATCTTGGAAAGATAAGCCGTTTCGGAACAGTTGAAGTAGAAAAACTCCGATCTATTGAAAGATACTCTCATGTGATGCATATCGGTTCGACTGTGCGTGGCGAGATAAGAGAGGATAAGGATGCATTGGATGCAATAGAGGCAGTGCTTCCGGCGGGAACTCTTTCGGGTGCACCTAAGATAAGAGCATGCCAGCTTATAGGGGAGCTTGAGAATAACAAGAGAGGAATATATGGCGGTGCAATCGGATACATTGATTTTACGGGTAATATGGATACCTGTATTGCAATCCGCATTGCGTATAAGAAGAATGGCAAAGTATTTGTGAGAAGTGGTGCGGGTATTGTGGTGCGGGTATTGTTGCTGATTCTGTACCGGAAAAGGAATTTCAGGAGTGTATCAACAAAGCAAAGTCTTCCCTGACAGCACTTAACTTAAGCCAGGAGGTGTGAAATGATATTATTGATTGATAATTATGACAGCTTTTCATTTAATCTGTATCAGATGATAGGCGATATAGATCCTAATATAAAAGTCATAAGAAATGACGAAATGACCGTAGAGGAGATCAGGGAATTTGCTCCTTCAAAAATAATTCTTTCGCCGGGACCGGGAAGACCGGAGAATGCGGGCGTGATAGTGGATGTTGTGAAGCAGTTAGGAAGTGAGTTTCCTATACTTGGCGTCTGCCTTGGACATCAGGCGATATGTCAGGCATACGGTGCTACCATAACATATGCTAAGGAGCTTATGCATGGTAAACAGTCCGATGTGAAATTCAATCCGGATTGCAAACTGTTTGAAGGACTTCCGGAGGTTGCACCGGTTGCAAGATATCATTCCCTTGCGGCAGACAGTTCTACCATTCCTGAAGAACTTACGGTTACGGCAGTAACAACAGATGGAGAGGTAATGGCTGTAAAGCATAAGGATTATGAAGTGTATGGAGTTCAGTTCCATCCGGAATCCATAATGACACCGGACGGAAAAAGAATGTTGGAAAACTTTCTTAAATAATAATCAATATATAAATTAATAAGAATATATAAAGGAGACGAAAACTATGATCAAAGAAGCCATTGTAAAAATTGTTAACAAAGAGGATTTGAATTATGATGAAGCTTATGCAGTTATGAA
>CAJOLO010000303.1 GCA_905235345.1 uncultured Lachnospiraceae bacterium | reverse complement strand
AATGCTGTATCATCACACGATACTACCAGATCAAAAGGTTCGGACTGGTTGATCTTATAGCACAGGTAATCGTGAAATTTAACGAGATCTGCTGTCTTGTAATAATTTTTCGCATCCATAAACTCATAGTCAATATCCACGAAAAGCGAATTTAACCCATCAGCCAATCCGTTCAACTGATCCGGAACGGTTGGGTATGAATAGTTGTATGAGCTGATGCATAGGATACGGAAGGGTTTTATTGACGCGTGGCCTTCCGTTTGCTCATTTGCCAAAGCTTTGCAGGGAAAAATAATAGCAAGCAGTAGGAGGATAAAAATCGAAAAAATATATCTTCCGGCTTGCATAAACAAAGCAGATTGTATATTCAGTTTAGGTTGTTTGTAATATGTATAATTATTCATGTAAGTATTATAACAGATTATAATATAAATGAAAATAGATAAGCAAAAATTATAAGTTTAATATAACTTTATTAATAAGCTGCCATCTTCCTAATATGCTATAATTAATTTTAAATTGAAATAATCGGATAAATATCATAAAATGGTAGAGGATGTTTGAAGGAAATAAGGAGATACAGGCAATATGTATGAAGTAAAGATTAAGGTAGACAGTGAATCAGAACTTTATAATCCATTGGATCCGGAGCAGGAGATTATAAACGGTGATGTTATTGATTATATATTTGAAAAATGCAGAGAAAAGGAAAATCGTGATAAGCTGCAAATTCATATAATATGTCAGAATGAAGTTAGTGTCGAGAAGGTGAAGAATGCATTTTCTCATTATTTTAAAAGTCAGAATGCCGTTTTAAGGAAAGAAAAAAAGCGCAATAACATTAAACAGCTTTGGATGTTTATGATAGGAGTTATTGGGATTTCACTTAGTCTGGTACTTAATGGCCATGTGCCGGGATTATTGTCTGAAATAGTATCAACAGTGGGCGCTTTCTCATTGTGGGAGGCGGCAAGTATATGGATTGTTGAGAATCCGGCAATAAGATTAAGAAAGGCACGACTCCGGAAATTCTGAGGTTTTTGTGTCAGTCAATGATGAATAGAAGGAGTACATATATGAAGATTTTCATTGTTTCATGGTGTATCGATAGTGTTATCAACAATCCTGGCTATTATGTTGTTGTTCAATCCCTTCGAGCATTTTGAGTTTCATATCCCTATTAATATCCCAATCAGATGGACTACCAGTGCAGCAACCCATGCAAGGGTACATTGCCATACGACTACTGCAGCAGCCCATTTAGTTCCAAGCTCTCTTTTTATGGATGCCACTGCTGCAACACAAGGTGTGTAGAGTAATGAAAATACCAACAGTGATGCTGCGGTTAAGGAAGATATTGCCGTTTTCACATTGGCTCCGAATAAAATCTCAAGGGTGGATACGACACTTTCTTTTGCCATGAATCCGCTGATCAAAGAAGTACATATTCGCCAGTCTCCAAGTCCGATAGGTCGAAGAATCGGTACCAGAAGACCGGAAATCATGGCAAGTATGCTGTCTTTAGAATCTGTAACAGGGTTAAAATGCAGGTCAAAACTCTGTAGAAGCCATACTATGACAGTTGCTATCAGTATAATTGAAAAAGCTTTCTGTAAAAAGTCTTTTGCCTTTTCCCATAATAAATGTCCCACATTTTTCGCTCCTGGCATACGGTAATCCGGAAGCTCCATAACAAAAGGAACAGCTTCACCTTTAAAGAGTGTATTTCTATATAGATACGCGACAAGTATAGACATAAGGATTCCGAGAAGATATAAACCGGTCATGATTAGTGCGCCTTTTCCGGGGAAAAATGCATTTACAAAGAATGCATAGATGGGCAGTTTGGCAGTACAACTCATGAACGGAGTCAGTAATATCGTCATTTTACGGTCTCGTTCACTGGGGAGTGTTCTGGTGGACATGACAGCAGGAACAGTACAACCGAAACCAATCAGCAGAGGAACGATACTTCGCCCCGACAGACCGATTTTTCGCAGAAGTTTATCCATGACAAATGCAACACGGGCAATATAACCGCTGTCCTCCATTAAGGAGAGGAAGAAGAACAGGGTTACGATAATAGGAAGAAAACTTAGAACACTGCCGACGCCTGCAAAGATACCGTCAATGATCAGACTGTGAAGCAGTTCATTGACACCTGCAGACGTGAGAGCGTTATCGGTAAGAACGGTAAGTTTATCTATTTATTCCTATTTCTAAAAGTTCCTGAAGCCATGCACCGATCACATTGAATGTAAGGAAAAATACTATACCCATTATTCCTATAAATGAAGGAATCGCCGTATATTTTCCGGTTAAAAAACGATCAAGCTTTTCGCTTCGGATACGTTCCTTGCTCTCATGAGGTTTCTTAACCGTCTGATTGCATACCTTATGGATAAAGGAATATCGCATGTCAGCTATTGCGGCACTGCGATCCAGTTTACGTTCTGCCTCCATCTGCAGCACAATGTGTTCGATCATTTCTTTTTCGTTTTCTTCCAGCATAAGCTGTGAAAGAATCATACTGTCGCCTTCAATTACTTTGCTGGCGGCAAAACGGACAGGGAGTCCGGAACGTTTTGCATGATCTTCGATAAGATGAATGATTCCATGCAGACAGCGGTGAACAGCACCACCGTTATCATCTTCATCGCAGAAATCCTGACGCATCGGACGTTCCTGATAATAGGCGACATGGAGAGCGTGATCAATCAGTTCGTGTACACCCTCATTCTTGGCAGCGGAAATCGGAATGACAGGAACGCCGAGCATTGATTCCAAACCGTTAATATCAATGGTTCCACCATTTTCCCTGACCTCATCCATCATATTGAGTGCGACTACCATGGGTATATTCATCTCCAGAAGCTGCATGGTCAGATAGAGGTTTCTCTCGATGTTTGTGGCATCTACAATATTGATGATGCCTTTGGGTTTTTCATCCAGTACAAAGTTTCTGGATACTATCTCTTCACTGCTGTAGGGAGACATGGAATATATTCCCGGAAGGTCAGTAACCAAAGTATCAGGATGTCCCTTGATGGCACCATCCTTTCGGTCTACGGTCACGCCCGGAAAGTTACCCACGTGCTGGTTTGCACCTGTAAGCTGATTAAAGAGAGTAGTCTTGCCGCAGTTCTGGTTTCCTACCAGAGCAAAAGTCAGAACGGTTCCTTCAGGAAGAGGGTCGCCGCTTCCCTTTGGATGGAATTTACCTCCTTCCCCCAGACCGGGATGTGACATATGTTGTGGTGCAGATGCAGGGGTATTGGTTATACTTTTTTCCGAAATTGGTTCTATATTAATCTGATCGGCTTCGGCAAGTCGTAGTGTCAATTTATAGCCGCGGATGACAAGTTCCATAGGATCACCCATAGGAGCATATTTTGCAAGTGTAACCTCAGCGCCCGGTATGACACCCATGTCAAGAAAATGCTGTCTTAGAGCACCATTGCCTCCGACTGCGGTAATCACTGCACTTTTTCCGATTTCAAGTTCTTTAAGAGTCATTATTTTGCTCCTTTCTTATAGGTTGATTTTAGGCAATTGCGAAACTCTTGTTTATATTTTTTCGCTGCTTGTCGCACGCAACGGTACATAATGCACCAAAATACGGTGCATAAGTACCGGCGGCTCCAAAGCACCTGTTTATGGAATCTGTACAATATATACAATCCAATATACAATATTAATGAGTTTCGCAATTACCTAAGGTTGATTTCGTAATATTCCTGCTAACGCCTTCTGCAAATAGCGAATCGGATATAAGCAGATAGATGGTTCTAAATGATGTTAGATATATCTAATTATTGTAGAGAGTATATTGCGGAATTGATAAAATGTCAAGGCACTATTGCACATTTTTTATAATATTGTCTTTTGCATTCCGAAATTCCACTTTGGGATGGAATTTAATTGTTCCAAAAAATTATACTCCCGATAGTGGATTTTACTTTTTCCGAAAATATTGTA
>CAJOLO010000302.1 GCA_905235345.1 uncultured Lachnospiraceae bacterium | reverse complement strand
TTATTGCTTATAATTAAGGAGGAATATATTATGTGGGATCGAAAGAAATTAAAGGAGATTGCGAAAGAAAAGTTTCAGGCAAATTATTGGAAGTGTGTGCTGGTTGCATTACTGTTCGCATTTATCACCGGTGGAGTATATAATGGTTCAGGTATAACATTTAGGGATGGCTTTATGGATGGCTTTAAGGAAGGCTGGACTACTTATGATTCCGGAGAGAATGATGAGGATGAACTGTTTGACGATGATGATACTACAGTCAAAGCAGCTTATAACAGTGAGCTTGGCAGGGAAATAGATAATGCGTTAAATGAAATAGAAACAGAAAATGCAGATACGGACGAGTTTATTGAAAGCCTTAGAAATATGAGTTCTACTGATAAGGTAGTGTTAGTGGTCATACTGGTTATTTTGTTTACTATAATTTTTTTGATCATAGCTGTTATTAGTATATTGGTTGATGCCTTTCTGTTAAATCCTTTGGAGATTGGCTGCGCTAAGTTCTTCTACAAAAACTTAAGCGAGCCTGCTAATGTGTCAAATGTGGCTTGTGGATTCGATCATGGTTATAAGAACGGTGTCAAGATCATGCTTTGGAGAGATTTCTATCATTTTCTCTTTCTCTGGTCATTACTCTTCATAATACCGGGTATTGTAAAGGCTTATGAGTACAAGATGATTCCTTATCTTTTGGCTGAAAATCCTGAGATGACTAAGCAGGAGGCATTTGCGGAGAGTAAACGTATGATGGACGGACAGAAGTGGCGAGCTTTTGTGTTAGACCTTTCATTTATCGGATGGGATTTTCTGTCGATATTTACCTTCGGTCTTTTGCCAATATTCTTTGTGACACCGTACAAGAGATCAGCTCAGGCGGCACTCTATGATGCACTTAAGTATGAAAAGAGAGTAATTTCACAAAGTGATGTTGCACCGATGTAGGACGATTCTCATAAGTAAAAAGATATTTATAAGCTAATGACATTGATTCATAATAACAGTGAGGAGATAAAAGCATGGGTTATAAGATTTTGATTGCAGATGATGAGCCGGAAATCAGGAATCTTTTGCGGCTGTATCTTGAGAACGAATCATATAAGGTGATAGAGGCGGCAGACGGAAAGGCAGCCCTTTCACTGCTACATAGGGAGAAGCCCGATTTGTGTGTATTAGATATTATGATGCCTGAAGTAGATGGATATCACGTGTTGCAGGAGCTTAGGAAAGAAAGCAATATTCCGGTGATTATTCTATCTGCTAAGGATGCGGACTCGGAAAAGATATTGGGACTTAATCTCGGAGCAGACGATTATCTTTCAAAGCCGTTTAATCCTTTAGAGGCTGTGGCAAGGGTTAATTCCAATATACGAAGATTTTACAGTTTAGGTGCCAATGAGACTAAGGTTGAGCTGATAAAAGTGAGAGATCTTTCGTTAGACCCTGAGTCATGCATATTGAAAAAGGGTGACAAGACAATAGAGCTTACTTCTGTGGAATATAAGATCATGGAGCTTTTCATGACACATCCCGGCAAGGTGTTCACCAAGCAACAGATATATGAGAGTGGCTGGGGTGATGAATATATTATTGCAGATAACAATATCATGGTATGTATCAGCAAGTTGAGAAGTAAGCTGGATGATGATCCGGCAGCCTATATTAAAACCTTGAGAGGACTGGGGTATCGGCTGGAGGTATAGAAAAGTATTCGCCAAGTCTTGCATAAGCAGGCGTAATGTTATAATATCAGGTTGAATAGATACAAAGCAGGATAAATGAGCGGACATTGATTTACGGTAAATGGGGAGTGCCATAATGGAACAGGAAAAAAAATTACAGATAGTATTGGTGAAAAGGTTCGTAATAATTCTTGTTGTGGTTAGTACTGTGGAATATGGCATTTTGTCGGTGATAAATCATCGCTTCATGCCATTTATTTTAAGAGAGTTCTTTCCTGATTATAAAGGTCATATTATAAATGGTACAACTGCTATAATCTTTGTTTTGTTTGTTATTGCAGCGTTAATTATGGAACTTATTAAGCGTATTTTACCGGAACAGATAAGAGAACCGGTAAATCTGTTATCGGGTATGTTACAGCGTCAAAGCGATAATATTATCGCATCATCAAGTGGCAATATGATGTTAGGACAGTTAAGTATACTTCAGCAGATCATTCTGTTTGCGGTATTTGTTGGGGTTTTTGTATTAATTGTTACACCGTATCTGCTGGGGGCTATATATTATACTAAGATTACAGTGAGGGAATTTAGAAAGATTTCGGATGCAAGGGTGGCTGCCGGAAAGGAATTTGAGCGAAAGAGAAATCTTATGCTTTCGGATATCGCACATGATCTCAGAACACCTATAACTACTGTGGCGGGATATTCAAAAGCGCTTTCCGACGGGATGGTCTCCGATGAGAAGAAGCAGGAGTATCTGGATGCGATACAGATAAAATCAGCACGGATGAATGATCTGATACAGTTGTTGTTTGATTATGTGAAGCTTGACAGTGAAGGCTTTTCGCTTGATAAACAGCAATTGGATATATGTGAAATGGTAAGGGAATGCGGTGCCATGCAATACTCCGACGCGGAGGAGGCAGGAATGGATATTGCAGCAGATATTCCGGAGAAAAGGATTATGATAAATGCGGATAAAATCCAGCTTTCCAGAGTGATAACCAATCTTATCACCAATGCAATAAAGCATAATCAAAAAGGAGATCAGATAGGTTTGTTTGTGGAGCAGGAGGAGGACAGGATTCTTGTTATGGTGGCAGATACAGGAAGAAGGATTCCTGATGATAAGGCTGAGCATTTATTCGAACCCTTTGCTATGGGGGATGAATCGAGGAACAGTCGGGGAGGCTCGGGGCTTGGGCTTTCTATTGCTAAGAAGATTGTTGAGATGCACGGATACACCATACGTCTTATTCAGCAACCTGATATTATGAGATACAAGAAGGCGGAAAGGTATGTAAAGATGTTTATGATCACTATTCCATGGGAGGGGTGATAGAGGCTGTAAGGTAAAACAGTATATGATAGGAAGGAGATAGCGAATGAACACAGTAAGGCGGGCGGAAAACAAGGACATTGAAAGCATAATGAATCTACTGGTTCAAGTGGATATGGTTCATCACAATGGCAGACCGGATATTTTTAAAGGACCGGCAACGAAGTATACAAGTAAGCAGCTGGCAGAGGTGTTGAAGGATGAAAATACACCGGTTTTTGTATGTGTTGATGAGGAGGACAGGGTGCTTGGACACGCATTCTGTATTCTGCAGCAGCATATAGATGACAATGTTCTGACGGATATCAGGACGCTTTACATTGATGATATCTGCGT
>CAJOLO010000301.1 GCA_905235345.1 uncultured Lachnospiraceae bacterium | reverse complement strand
ACCTTATTGGAAACCGTACCCGATGTCACCGGCTCTGTCGCCACCTCCGGCAAAGAATAATTCATAATGGTATTTGAAAAAAATGTTAGCAGCAACAACACGACTATAAAAATCGTTGCCACCTTCTTGATCAATTTCTTCCGTTTTGTTTCTTCCATTTTCGTCCTCCTTATTATCCCTTTCATTGCCGAAGCTATCTATATGCTTTATAAAGATTCATTTAAACACTCTGCTTATATACAAAATCCAGCTTATTATATTACACTTACGTTTAATCATGCCGTATTCTCTATCCTTTTACACCGCCCGAATACGAGATATTCCTCTCCGTAAAGGAAAATCAGTATCGTAGGCACCATGTATATTGTTGCCACTGCAAATGCAAGTCCAACCTCACCGGTATTAATCTTTGACAGGAACACCGAAAGTGGATGTTTATCTGCATCCGACAACATGATAAGCGGCTGCTCCACCATGTTCCAATAATCTATGAACACAAGTATTGCCACCGATGCAATAGGTCCTTTACAAAGCGGCACACACACCTTCGAGAATATCTGCCACTCATTGGCTCCGTCAAGCTGTGCCGCCTCTATAAGCGAATTCGGAATTCTTCTCATATACTTTGTCAGCAGATATACACTAAATGGAGCAAATATGCCTGGCAATATGATAGACCATCTTGTATCCAATATATGCAGCCAGTCTGCCACAATGTAATTAGGCACCAATGTAACCTGAAACGGCATCAGCATTACAGCCACATACATAAAGAAGATGACCTCCCGTCGTTTACTTCGAAACCTCATGAAGCTGTATGCAGCACCCAGCGCCACAACAATCTGAAATATCATTATCGGTATTACAAGGATTACTGAATTCCAGAACTTCAACAAATACTGCGGGCTTTTAAGCAACACCGTTGAATACTGGGAGAAATCCACCATATCCGGTATCAGCTTAAGATTAACCTTTTCCGATATATAATCAGTATCTCTCTCTCCATATTCAGTCTGTTTATATTTATTGAAAATCACGCCATAATTGCTGGAAATCTCAGCTGATGACATGAAAGAATTAGCCATTGTCAAAATTGTCGGAAGCAAAAATGATATTGCAAACACCGCAGCAATAAATGTGAGCAGTATCCTCTTTGCAAGATGTCTCTTCTTGACATTCTTTATTCTCCACTCCTTCATCCTCTCCGGAGCGTCGACCTGCAGTTTCTTCTCATCTTCTGTATCATTTTCTATATTATCTTTACTGATATCCGTCTCTTTCAATATATTATCTTCCGTTACATTATCAGACGTTATTAAGACATCCTGCTTTTTCTTCTTACTCATTATCCTTCCACATCCTTTCCATAATGATCCTCTGCAAAGAACAGGAGTCCGATAACAATACACATGACTATACCCATTATAATGGCTGCCGCGGAAAGTTTCTGATAATCGAGTTCCCTGAAGGTATTATTCATAAAATGCTGAAGCATATATAACGTATCATAAGGATAATCACCCGCAAGAAGATAGACCTCTCTAAACACCTTGAAAGAGTTTATGAGAGATAATATCGCCACAAATAATATTGTAGATGAAAGGTATCTTAACTTGATATACCAGAATTTCTGAAACTCACTTGCACTCTCTAATGTTGCAACCTCAAGCACATCCCTCGGAATAGCAGAAAGTGCTGACATAGAAAGTGCTGACATGAAAAGTATCATATTATATCCGAGATTCTTCCAAAGAAACAGAACCACGATAACAACCTGACTGTAATCCGATTTAAACCAGTCAATAGGAGTTCCGCCAAGGTTCTTCACGAATTCATTGATGGCACCGTTGTAGTCAAACAACACCTGCCATATAAGAACAATGGATGCCACCGGCACCATCATCGGGCTTAAGAAAAAGGTACGGAACTGACTCTTCATAGGAATATTCTCCTCAAGAATCATTGCCATAACCAAGGATAATATAACCGCAAGCGGCACTGCAACAAGTGAGAAGGTTGCGGTATGCTTTGCCGCCTGCTGAAAAGACGAGTTATGAATAATACGAGCAAAATTATCTAAGCCGACAAACTGATGATTGATCGGATTATCTACAAGAGAATAGTATATTACCACCATAAACGGTAATATAAAGAACACCATTACACCCAATATGCTGGGCAGCATAAAAAGAATCGAATTACGTCTGTCCTTCATACTAACACTATGCTTCTTGTAAACTATTCCATCCTCAGTTACATACTCTTTCTTCATGTCACTAAATCTCATCCTTCATACTCAATTCATATCATTCTGTCAGAGTGATTTATTATAATTACCAATACACAGTTATGGTTAAGACTTTCGTATTATTTGAATACGAAAGTCTTAACCACTGCATATGACATCAGTAACTCACCCTATCTGTTCTCATTCACATATGTCGTCACACGATTCTGAATAATATCAGCAGTCTCATCAACACCCTTCTGTCCACTGAAATAGCTCTTAGTTTCCTCTTTGATTATATTCATTATCGATTCATTATATCCACTCACCTTAGTTGTATTATTGATAAGGTCACGATACATCTTCTCCTGGTCAGCATTAAGCGGTCCTATCTCTACATCAAGATCATCCCATCCCCAAGAAGTCTCCAATGGCTCAATCTTATTACCATATTCATCTGTATATGCCTCGGTGGCTGTCTTGGTCTTCATATATGTTTCAAAAGCATCCTTGTTGGTAGGATTACTCCATATATGTCCTCC
>CAJOLO010000300.1 GCA_905235345.1 uncultured Lachnospiraceae bacterium | reverse complement strand
GGGACAGTCAGTTTCAAACACCGAATCCAATTCACAGAATGTAAGTGTTACTCTTCCGCCTTATACATCTGTTCTTTTGACGACGAAGACTACTGAGGCGGAATATGAATCAAGATACAACTGCCCTGTAGCACTGGTTTATGATGTTATACTGGTCGGATATGATATTTATCGGGCAAAGGACACTGATCCTATACCATATACTATGTTTACTTTCGAAGACCAGACCGGAGGTGCAAGGGCGGACGCTCTGAGTCGCAGCCAGATACCTGAGACCTTTACAGATGACGATGGTGTAGCTTGGGCAGGAGATCACGAGTTTCTGGATAATCTGAATCATAGTGATTATTATTGCCCTAAAGAAGTGCTTGATTATGTCACAAGTTATGTTCCTATGTCCTCTACCTTCAGAGACAGCGGAAAAGCAGTCTCCAGTGAGGTAAATGATTTTGTGCCGACGCTTCCTCTCAGAAGAATAAAGATAACAGAGCCTAATATAACCGTAGTATCTGACGAAATGGACTACGGCGGCTATTCATATTATACGGCTAAGATGAATGTCGGAGATTTCTCCTATGCTAATTACATGACACTTGTCGGATATAATGAAAAAGATGCGCCGTATTATAGTTTCAGCAAGGATAATGGGTATTGGGTTCTTACCGATAAGGAAGGAAATGAGATTGATGGTGATGAAGCACCGGTCAAACTTGAGAAGGACCCTGTTTCCGGCAATTGGCGCTATACAGCTGTAAAGCCGGGGACCTGTTTCCTAGTGTTCAGAATCTATGAGGATATTTACGGAACCGCCGATGCCCCAGAAGAATATATGACAAATAATGATCTGTGGAAGACTGCAGCACTTGAGATCATAGTATCAGACAATGAAGATGTCCACATACACTGTTCAGATTCATACTTTTTCAGCGAGGAAGAACCGGCAACATGCATCAAGAATGGTGTAAGGGAGCATTATGTATGCAGCTGCGGCTACTGGTTTGAAGTAGGCTCTGACGGTGAACCTGTGGTGGACTCGGAAGACGCAGGCAAGACACCGGAGGATTTTGTAATAGAGGCTCTTGGCCATGAGTGGACGGATGCAACCTGTACAACGCCTAAGACATGTGAGCGGTGCGGTGAGACTGAAGGTTCTCCGCTATTTCACAATTGGGTATTTGCCGGATGGGTCTGGACCGGGGATGAGACCAACGGATATACAGACGTAGTTGCTAATTACAGATGCACCAGAGATAACTGTGGGGATGTAGAAGCGGCGCCAACAGACCTTACAATAACAGTCACTCAGCCAACTTGCACAGCGGATGGGAAAACCGTATACACAGCGGAGGTCACGCAGTTAAATGCACTCGATAGCACCTTCAGAAGCGAAAAGAGAGAAGGTAATTATACTGATCCGCTCGGACATGATTGGGCTAAATGGGAAGTAGTCAAGAAAGCTGCAGTAGGAGTTGAAGGATCTGAACAACGTGTGTGCAAGAACGATAGCTCGCACGTAGAGACGAACGTTATACCAGCGCTCAAACCAGAACCAAGTGATAAGGCTGATGAAGAAGCTGCAGCAGCGAAGATTGCAGCTGGTACAGTACACAAAGTAGCAGGCAGCACATACAAGGTCATTTCGCCAACCGCGCTTACAGTATCATACACAGCATCAAAGAATGCTAAGTCTGTAACAGTACCAAATACTGTTAAGATCAACGGTAAGACCTTCAAGGTCACATCCGTTGGAGCTAAAGCATTCAAGGGCAGCAAGATAAGAACAGTCACGATCGGCAAAAACGTCAAGACAATCAAGGCTAACGCATTCAAGTCTTCCAAGGCGACCAAGCTCGTCGTCAAGACCAAGCTGCTCAAGAAATCTACGGTCAAGAAGAGCCTCAAGATCCAAGATCAAGACCGTTCAGGTCAAAGTCGGCTCCAAGAAAGTCAACAAGACCTACGTCAAGAAGTACAAAAAGATCTTCACAAAGGGCAACGCAGGTTCTAAGGTAAAAGTTAAGTAGACAGACTTCAGTCTTACTCACATCAAGAGTGACTCGGAAATCCGGGTCACTCTTTTTGTCGGAGACACAGCTCTCCAATTTTTTATGCCCGGGAATCCTGGCGTGATGAATACCTGGATGGGAGCGCAAGTTCCGAAATATGATATAATTGGAACGGGTATCAGAAAGGGGCAAATTAGGTACTTATGCAGAATCAAGATTATAAAATTGAAATAGCGGACGTGATGCTGACGGATCATGCTTTTGTTCTTAGGGTGAATGAGGAGAACGTTGAGATGCTCTCGCCCATGGATGAGGAAATGCTTGCGTATTTTCTCGAAATCGCTGAGTTGTTCAAGGTGATCAAAGTGGATGGTGAGCGCGCAGCATTCATAATCGCCATCAAAGACGGAGTGCCAATCAACAATCCTAATTATGGTGTCAATTATACCTGGTTCTCTGAGCGCTATCCCCGATTCCTTTATGTAGACAGGATCGTCATCGACGAGCCATTTAGGCGGATAGGGCTGGGCCGCAAGATTTATGATTATGTGGAGGAGCACGCCCGAGAAATCGGTGTGCCATATGTGACCTGCGAAGTGGACACCGTACCGTATAATGAGGCGAGTATGAAATTTCATGAGGCGCTGGGTTATGTGGAAGTGGGCACCCAGCTTATTCGTGGCGGCACCGTGGAAGTTTCCATGCGAGCTAAGGCAATTTAGATGTCAGAGCATTTGGAGGAATGGAGAATGGCTTCACATAAAGATTATCTGGAATACATACTGGATCAACTCTCCGGGTTGGATGAAATATCATATCGTGCGATGATGGGAGAATACATAATCTATTATCGCGGTAAGGTGGTTGGCGGTATTTACGATGACCGTTTCCTTGTGAAGCCTACGAAGTCCGCTGTGGCAATGATGCCGAATGCAGACATGGAACTGCCGTATGACGGTGCGAAAGAGATGCTGCTTGTTGATGATGTGGAGAACAGGGAGTTCTTGAGAGAATTGCTTGAAGCAATGTATGATGAGTTACCTGTTCCGAAGAGAAAGAAATGAAATCTTCACAGTAATGCGGTTGAAAAAGAAATTTCTTGATATAATTGAGCCATCTATATAAGCAAATCAGAGACACAGCTCTCCGATTTTTTTATGCCCTGGAATCATGGCGTGTTGAATACCTGAATGGGAGTGCAGCTTCCGAAATATGATATAATTGAAACAAAGATCAGAGTATATTTGCCAGCTCTTTGATTGAATATG
>CAJOLO010000299.1:2311-3656 GCA_905235345.1 uncultured Lachnospiraceae bacterium | reverse complement strand
GTCTTTTCCTTTATAAGTGCCACATCGTTATTAATACCGGCATTTTCCAGCTCCTGTGCCCGTTCAGAAATATTAACAGCACCGGCAAGTCTTGACGTACTCTTTAGGGAATGTACCTGTGTCGTATAATTTTCATAGTCATCAGCATTATAAAATGTCTCAATATCCGATGCTTTCTGTTCTACGGATTCTGCATATATTTGAAGCACCTCAATATATGCATCGACAGAACCGCAAAAGCCCACACCCGACATATAATCAATCTCATCAAGGCCCTTCATCCTTACTCTAAGCTCATTAAGCTTTTCTTCTTCCTCCGGTGCTCCATCATCATAACCGTCCTCAGAAGCATAATCATCCGCATTATAATCTTGTCTACGGTCAATTTTACTGTCCTCACCCACTTTACTCTCCTGGAGTATAACCTTCTCCTTCGGAAGATAACGTATAAGTATCTCCTCTAATTTCTTTCCCTCCACAGGTTTAGTCATATAATCGTCAAAGCCTTCTGCCATGAATTGTTCCCTTGCACCCGAAAGTGCATTTGCTGTGAGGAGTATTATTGGCGTATTCATATTGGGGTACTCACTCATATCATGCATAATCTTAAGCGTTGTCACCCCGTCCATCTCCGGCATTCTGTAATCAAGGAAAATGATATCATACGGTTTCTTCCCCGCAAGCTCAAGACATTCCTTTCCGCTCAAAGCAGTATCGATTCGTACCTTTGTCCGCTTTAAAAGGCTCTTTATGACCGTAAGATTAATCGGTGTGTCATCAACTATAAGTATGTGTGCTTCCGGTGCAATAAATCTTTCCTGATATTCAAGGTTATTCTCTTTATCGGTTCTATAATTCCGCATTATATCCCCTATCGGTTCAAGGTCTACAGCAGTCTGGGGAATCACGACAGTAAATGTTGAGCCTTTACCGTACTCACTCTCCACATTAATAGAACCATCCATGAGATTAATAAGATTATTGCTAATGGCAAGCCCAAGTCCCGTTCCGTAAGTGGTCTTATTCTTCTGCATATCCGGATGCCCGACCATAACAAACAGCTTGTCCATATCCTCCTTCTGTATCCCGCGTCCCGTATCTGAAACCGTAAATATAAGTCTTACGTTGTGATTGGAAGAAAATGCACCTCTGACCGTTAAGCTTACTGTCCCTTCATCCGTATACTTCACTGCATTATTAAGAATATTCAAAACTATCTGGCGAATTCTCAGCTCATCTCCAAAAAGTCTCTCCGGCAGATTCTCATCCACATCCACAACAAAATCAAGCCTTTTTTTATCCGCTCTCATTTTCGTCATGTTAATAACATCATTTAGCAGCGAAC
>CAJOLO010000299.1:0-2254 GCA_905235345.1 uncultured Lachnospiraceae bacterium | reverse complement strand
GAGAGAAGGCTTCTGCTTGCACTTTCGATATCCTTCGCATATTCCAGCACCGCTTCATTCTTGCTCTCACGAATTATCATCTCGTTCATTCCAAGAATGGCATTGATCGGAGTTCTGATTTCATGTGACATATTGGCAAGGAAGTTACTCTTCGCCTCACTTCCTGCACGGGCTCTCTGCTCATCCCGTCTCGAAAGCTCTGTAGCCCTCAATATTGATATTAGTTCATTTTGTGAAACCACCTTGGAATAATAATCACTTTGCAGATAATTAACATCCGTATGTTCAATCCATTCTACCTGCCGGCGCTCAGATGCACCCTCAACAAGAATCTTGAAATTCATATCCTTTATCATTCTTATACTGTTTCTTAGTATGGATTTAGCCGTATTCGTAAATTCAACATCTCCAAGCATCCCCAAATCTATATTAACGATATCAAACTTTAAATCGGAGAACGACTGCATATTGATATAGCCTGTTCCATATCCTTTCAGAGAAAGCATAAAGCCACGATCCTTCAGTTTCCTCATCACTCCCGAAAGCTGCTTGTACCCCTCCGAATCCACAGGTTCCGGTATCTCAAAGTTAATCGAAGCCGGAAGAATATTGTATTTTTCCACCAGCCGGTCAAATCAAGAAAATTCGGTTGAATACACTGCTTTACCGAAAGTCCGACACTTATATGGCTAAGACCCAGCTCTGCCGGAATTCCGCTTCCTAAGAACATACATACCTCCTCCAGCATCATATTAGATATAATAATATCTATTCCATGATGCTCTGCAAGCGGAAAAATCTGCTTCTCATCCACTACTCCCAGTTCCGGATCATTTAAGCTTATCTGTGCCTCTGCACCGAATATCGATTTATCGTGCTTATTATATATAGGTTGATAACACACTTCATAATTGTGTTCGGAAACGCCTCTGTGCAGTGCCCTCTCCAGCGCCACATTATACATAAACCTCGACAGATCCCCGCCTTCTAATATACGCTCCTCCCTGACCTCGAAAAACCGGCTGTCCACCAGCTGCATTATCTCCTTCTCCGACGAAAGCTCATCGGGGACACCGGCAACCATTATCATCGTCTTCAAACGAAAGTCTACCCCGTTACAATAAAAGCTCTCCGTAAATCTCTTTCGGATACGCTCCGCCAACTCCATAGCCTGCTCCTTAGCAGAATCGTGATATACAAGCACAAAAGAGTTATTATTAACGCGATATATCTGATATTTGGAATGAACCTGACGAAAATATGACACTACCTCACGAAAAACACTGTCATCATCAAAAGAACCCGTAAGCTGTTTAAGAATATCATCATTAAGTATTCGAACATAAATTATATGAAAATGCCGCCCCATCCGTAAAAAATTATCCAGGTCTGCCCGAAAAGCACTGCGATTATATGTACCCGTGGACTGATCGATACGATCCTCCTCCCTCTCCACAACCAGCATGAGCATAACAAGTCCCATAGCCTCAGCCACAAGCTCGACGGAAAGTTCGATTGATATAAGCTGTATCATAACACCCATAAATGTGATTATAAAGCAATATAACAGTGCCCAACGTATCCTATGATTAACTGCATGCCAGTATAACAGCATTTGTATGATTGAAAGTACAAAATAAAAGACTGCCATAACATAAGTAATAATTTCACCCCAGTTACGATAGATATTATAAGCACTGTCAAAATAATATATCCATCCTGTCAGGGGATTCAATATTACCATTAACATTACAAGATTTGCAGGAATCATATATACCAATCTGGTTTTCGGGGTAGTTTTATAAACAGAACCTGTAACATTCTGCAGATATATGAAGAACAGCGGTGCCAAAAGAACATGAGCCAGAAAATCAAGAAACTGAAATGTGAGCATGACTGCCGCAACAGTACTGTTGCCGACAGCACCGGGTTGCAGAAGCTTATACACAATTCCTCCCACAGCACTTACGGTAATATTACACAATAGCATGAAAAATACTCTGGTCTGACGTCTGTCAGGCCAGCCATCAATAAGCAAAAAGATCATGGCCGCGATACTTATAGACGCAGCAACCATGTAAAATGCAGTTTTGTAAATTAATTGATAATCAATCATAACAATCATCCCCAAAACATTAACGCTTATATAGTCTTTATTATAAACCACACCGGGATTTATTACAAACAAATCCCGCTATGTTTTCACATAAATTTATCTCTTTGGAGAAGACTCCCGATTCTATATGGTGAGTTT
>CAJOLO010000298.1 GCA_905235345.1 uncultured Lachnospiraceae bacterium | reverse complement strand
ATAAAATCCATACCACAGATACGCAAACATAACAGTGTGTATTGCCAATATTACAAATCCTTCAAAAAAAGAAATTACTCTTTTAAAACGGTCTCTTTTCCGCATAACCTTTCATCTCCAAAACAAAATCCAAATCAATGCCATATTATACCATTAGTTCCGTATATCTGTCAAAGTCCCCGAAACACACCCTAAATTCTATGACTGTTTGCAACTGTCTATAATCTTACTTATAATACGCGAAGTGGAATTACCATCACAGGCAGACATGAATCTTTCCCGGAATCTCTTTATCTTTTCAAGCGATACCTCTTTATCACCGGATATGCCCTGCACCAGTTCCTCCTCGTTATAGTATATACCGCCCGGCACGAATTCTTCATAAGAATAATAAAATCCTCTCTCTGTCACATACTCCTTATAATCATAGGCATAAAAATACATCGGCTTATCTAACAGTGCATACTCGAAAACAAGTGATGAATAATCCGTTATACACATATCCGATGCACACATAAGCCTCTCTATCTTCTCGTCACATGCATTGATGAAAAAATGTGCATACTCCTTAAGCACATCAGGCATTGCTTTGACAGCCGGATGTCCTTTATAAAGTATTACGTATCCATTGCCCAGTCCTTCATACATCTTTCTGATATCAAGTAATTCCGGTGACTGTGCCTCCTGCACATTGCCACGGAAGGTTGGTGCATATAAGATCACCGTCTTCCCGTCACCTATCCCATAGCGTTCCCTTATCTCTTTTTCACAAGAACTTATATACTCCTTATCAAAGAACACATCCGTGCGGCTCACTCCGATAGGAAGCACCCTGTTCTTATCCTGCCCCATACTCTTGGCATATATATCTATTACTTCAGGGCTGCTCACCGTAGTGATGTAATAATCGTTATAGTATCTCTCCTTTAGCTTCTCTACTCCCCCATATCCAAACCGCTTAAAGGCGCCGCATCCGTGCCATGTCTGTATTATTGCGGTCTCCTTTCTTATCGGAAGTGCCGCAAGAACATTGCTGCTTTCATCAACGAACACATACCTTGCCGCCGCAAGCTTGGGAATCATACTCATGCATGCCTTAATATAATCCCTATACGAAAAAACAGAATTCCCCAAAAAAGAAGTGTCCACAGTAAACCCTTCTCTTTTTCGGAATTCTTCATAAAGCAATGTAAAATTATCGGAAAGCTCCGCATATCTTATCTCAATAAATAAAACCACGTTATCACGCAATGGTTTTCTCGAATACCATTTATACATAAGAGGAAATAAACAGTGAAATATTGCTGCTTTACCGATATTTTTAAGTATTTTCTTCACGATGCATACCTCTTCCTGTTCATGATATCTATAATTCTTGCTGTTGCATTGCCGTCACAGCCGCTCATATATTCCCTGTAAAAGTTCTCCATTGTCTGCTCATCAAACACATCATATGCATGAGTAACTGCATTTATCAACTCTTCCTGTGTTACAACAATCTCTCCCGGAAGTGAATTGTAATCCATGTAAAATCCCCTACCGGCATAATCATCATAGTCAGGTGCATAGAATATAACAGGTCTTCTATATATTGCATAATTGAAAATGATAGATGAATAATCAGTAACCAGAATATCCGTTATCGGTAAAAGTCTTTCTGTAGGAATATCCACGCTTGATTTTTTCCCTTTTGCCTCCATATGAGGGTGATATTTTATTATCACATACCATTCATCACCAAGCTCTTCACTTAAGGACTCCATGGTATCTGTCCCGGGAACCGTAGGTGCAAGAGCGCTTCCGCGAAATGTGGGAGCCCACAGCAACACTTTCTTTCCCTTTGCTTCAGGACATTGCTTATAGAAATCACGTCTGCATATATCCTCGTAACCATCATCATAATACTGATCCGTTGCACTGACACCTATGGATTGGCACACGCCTTCGGGTAATCTCATGGCACTTGTAAACGGCTTAACAGCTTTCGGACCGCTCACAGTCACCAGATCATAATTACGGAATACATTTCCCACATAATCCTCCGGAATATCATCCGATCATACCCGAATTTCTTAAATGCTCCGCATCCATGCCACAGCTGTATAACAAAGGTCTGCTTTCTCTTTCTGCAGGATGCGACCGGAAGAAAATTGTCGCTGATGATAACGTAGTTCGCTCCGGCATAAAGCTTCATGAATTCAATCATCTTTGCCAAAGCCTTCATATAACTTACAGCCTGAAAATCATTATACCACTCAATAACTTCATAGTTCTCGCTCTTAAGACTTTCGTATATCCGGTTCATTCTGAAAGGTCTTGAAACGCTGTGACCATCCGCCATTATAACAAGTCCCGGCTTAATCTTCTTAATGCAGAACATACGATATACAACAGGTAATATGCAATTCTGTACTATCATTTTCAAATATTGCCGTAATTTCTTC
>CAJOLO010000297.1 GCA_905235345.1 uncultured Lachnospiraceae bacterium | reverse complement strand
GCAAAGCACCACCATTTTTCAGCATTACCCGTAGTTGCAATCCCATCATAGAGCAGTTCATAAAGTCTATCTATAAAGAATAAATTAGTAACGACAAGGCCTATGCTCTGTGCAATCCGATATCCGGCATACTCTGTATTTACATATTGGAAGGTCGCAAGAAGTGTAAATGCTATAAGCGGTATAACTCCCGCAATATTATTAATATTTGCATCAAACACAAGGCCAAACATATTAATGAATATAAATATTAATATCCCGAAATCCCATGTTCTTCTCTCTTTGAAAAAACGGTAAGCAATTGCTATAGCTGTCGCACCGAATCCCCACATTGCCTTGTCAGCATTGTTCATAGTATCAAGAGCATCTGCATTTTCCATATAACTGTATATCGTATTCCAGCCTCCAAGAAATGATACTGCAATAAATCCTGTTCCCACTGCCGCCAGATAGTAAAGTGCGTGCTCAGTCTTTGTAAGAACTCCCTTTACCCGAAGCTTCCATGATGCCACATAAAGTCCTGCCACAAAGCTTATAAGTATCAATCGCTTTCCTGTCTCCGACAGATATCCCCATGCGGTAGTGACAAAGATACTTCCGGCTATCATGATGAATATGACTCCGATAGCAAGTAACATTGTTGAAATCTGATTCTTATTATTCTTTTCCATAATGAACACCTCTCTATAATTAATCAGTTAATAATTTCTTTTGTTCTTTGTTATGATGTAAATATAACTGATTCCGCATAAATATGTTAGATGTCATTTGTCACATTTACGCATCTGAAGAGAGTGACATTTGTCATTATTTTCTCTTTCTTAATTGCAAAAGTAGTAATCTACATTCATGAGCAAGGCTTAATATAACTCACTTACTTCCGCCCATTCCGCCATCTTCTCATTATCATAGATATCCCCGACACCAAGCTTCTCTGCATAGGCACGCTCTGCCTCAGTTACTGCATCCTTACCGTCAAATGTAAATCCATGCTCTTTAGCTATACCATCAATATAATCTACCAGTTCCTGTGTAATCCCATCCATTCCAAGATAATAATAGTATGTCTTTTCATCAATAACAACCTGGCTGTATAAAACATTCATTGCATCCTGATTGCCCTCCCCGGCTTCGGTCACTATATCATTCACTGTCTCAACCGGTTCTCCATCTGCATCATAGAAAGAAAACCCATATCCATTTTCCGTTGAAGCGGATAATACCTTATATTCAAATTCAGAATCAGGTACATAAGTAGTACTTTTGTAGGATGCCGCTCCATTAGAACCACTGTCAAAGATCACACCATTTTCATTTATATAAGGATATCTCCTTGACCATCCGTCTATCGCATAATTTATCTCCAGTTGAGCGTCCTTCTCAGATAATATGAAGAATTGAATCCAATTCTCCGTATCCGTTTCATAACAGATACTTAGTGCATATGCCATGCGCTTTGGATTATTAAGCTTTGCATACTCCATCTTCGGTTCTGCACCGGAAAGAACCTCATTCTGCTGCAGACAATCCAATAATGACACAAGATCAAGCTCCTCACCTGCCTGACATATCTTTTCGATCATAACGTTATCATGCCGGAAATTTTCTGCTACTTTTGCCTTGCCGCCATTATTGATAAAATCAGTGAACAACTTGCTCTGTTCTTCTGACTCATTTACAGTCTCGTAACTTTCTTCATCGGAAACCTGACCGGATGGCTCCTGAATATATTCTTCCGATTCACCAACTGCCTCTTCCGATTCAACCTCTTTTTCTTGAAAGTTTGTATCTTCCGATTGCTCTTCCGTTAGCTGTTCCGTATCATTTTGACTGACGGTATCTGAACCTGCGCCGTTGTTGCCACAAGAAGTACATAACATTATTGTTGCAAGAAAGATTCCCGACAGAATCTTACGGTTCACGCTTTTTACATAGTCTCTCTTATCTTTCATAATCATCTTCCCGCTTTCTTTAAATAATTTTTATAACATATATTTCTTCCAAATACTATCATATATCCATTATTATTACAACGATTGGCAATTAATAATCAATAGGCGAAAGAAAGGGGTTGACAAATCAGCAGACCTGTTATATTATCGTGTTGCGATAAATCATTATCGGATAGCGAAAACATTTTATTATAACGGAGGTATATTGTAATTATGAAACAGGATTCGTTGGCAAAGTGGATGAAGGGAATAATTGTAGGGATAGGCATATGCGGCTTGCTTGTTTATTGCGGTATTTTACCTATGATGGCAAGGGATGTTCTTTATGAAGGCTCCGGTGTTGAGCACTATTTCTGGCCATGGATGATATTTTTAT
>CAJOLO010000296.1 GCA_905235345.1 uncultured Lachnospiraceae bacterium | reverse complement strand
TGCATATTCCACTATATCAGCTTTCCGGACAGAGAGCAGATGACCGAGATTGTCAATGCACATTTTGAAAATCTTGAAGAGAATGTACTTAAAAATGTCCTGGATACATTTTATTGGATTCGTTCGATTAAAGATATAAGAAAGAAACCGAGCACATCAGAACTAATTGACTGGATTCGTGCTCTGACTTTGAGCGGAGTGGATACTGAAAAACTTCGGGAGACATTACCATTTATCGGGGTGTTATTAAAGAAGGACGAGGACTTAGAGGCACTTAGCAAGGCAAAGCTGTACTAGTACAGCGTTTCTTAAATAATTGGAAGACTAGAGCTTTAACATTTAACAAACTTTACTCAGCATGAGGAGATTGAATAATGAGACCGGTCAATATATATGCACTTACCAGAATATCCAATATTTCAAGTCAGGAACGGTTAGAGAGGCAGATGTCCGGAAGAAACCATTATCTGAAGATCAAGAAGTGGGAGATAGAGGGACTCCGGGCATTCTCTGACAGTCTATTTCGCGTGATGGAGTCTTCGCCGGAGCTTTCATTTTATTATTCCTTTACCATGCCTAAGCTTGGCAAGGAGTTTGATCTCTTGCGTGTAAATGATGACTCTGTGATTAATATTGAACTTAAAAGCGGTAATGTATCGAATGATACGATTCGAAAACAGCTTATTCAGAACAGATATTATCTTGCAACCCTTGGTAGAAATATGTACTTTTATACATATATCAGTAGCGGTGACAGACTGGTAAGGCTTTCTAATAGCGGAAGATTAGTGGATGCCGGATGGGAGGAACTTGCCGGGGTCTTGGAAAGACAGAAGAATCCGTTTGGCGGACATATAGAGGAACTTTTTAAAGAGGACGAGTACCTCATTTCGCCGTTGACTGATCCGGGCAGATTTCTAAGACAGGAATATTTTCTGACTTTACAGCAGAAGGATATCCGAAAAGATATCCTTAAAAATATAAGGAATAAGGACGGTTCCATTAAGCATGAATATTCCGTACAGGGATTTACGGGACTTCCGGGAACCGGGACGATACTTCTCTATGATATTGCCATGCAGCTATCCAAGGCACAGAGGGTGTGCGTGTTTCATTTTGGGTCTCATGAGAAAGAGCTTGAGCAACTTGATGAACGGTTAAAGCGGGTGGACTTCTATTATTGTGATGATATTCATGAAATAATTATTGATAAAGATAAAATAAATAATAATTCTGAATATAATTCGTCAATTTCCCAATATTTTGAAAAAATAACGCAGAGTAATCTGTCGCATGAATATAAAACAGATAAAGGAATTCTTGAAAACCTTGAAAGTAATATAATGATGCACAGAACATATTCTGCAATTCTTGTAGATGAAGGACATAGGATTAATGAAACTTCTTTATCTGCAATTCTAGACCTTGCAAAACAGTGGATGGTACCGGTAATCTTCTCTTATGACAAAGAGGATGCCATTGCTCCTGAGGAATGCAGATCAAGCGGAGCTTATCTTATTGACGATATTGACGGGTATACAAAATATAAGCTTACAAACCGTATTCGTATGAACAGCGAGCTGTCATCATTTATTGCATGTGTGATGTGCGTTCAGGGAAGGAATTACAGACATGATTATCCGTCCGTTTCACTTGTATATGCCAATGACGATAATGAGGCGAAGATTCTTTTGCAGAATTTTAAGAGGGACGGCTACATTTATATCTGGGACGATGATTTAAAGAATTCACAAGCAGATTCTAATGTCATAAGCTTTAATTCTAATGATATTGAACAGGTAACTCAAACTTCTGATGTCAAAAACGCAATAACATCTATTGAAACCTCAGTGGCTACCTGCAAGGAATTTGATAAGGTTGTTATGATGATTGATGATACATTCTATTATGATGAGAGCGGTTATCTAAGGTGTAACAATGTCAGACCAGATGATAATCGTGATTCAGGAGTAAGAAATCTGTATCATGGATTAAGCAGGGCAAAGAAGAATGTCGGGATTGTTGTAAAGGGAAATACAGATGTATTTAAAGAATTACTTTATGTTTTGCAAAAGTGAGGAGGAGAATTACCATGTTTCAGGATTTTTTCTATACATTAAAAGCAAAAGGATTAGATGTTTCCATGACCGAATGGCTGACACTTATGGAGGCATTGGATAAGGGACTCGTTAATTCAGACTTCACTTTGTTTTATTATGTGGCACGCATGATACTTGTGAAATCCGAGTCTGATTATGATAAATATGATATGGCATTCGCAGAATATTTCCATGATATTGCTTCAGAGGATGCACTGCCTAAAGAACTTATGGAGTGGCTTGACAAGGGTGAGGAGATGGAATTTGACAAACAGAATCGTGAGATGTATTCCTACGATTCCACGAGAACCTCTGATGAGGTCAAACGTCTTTTCAGAGAACGTCTTGCCGAGCAGAAGTCGGAGCATAACGGTGGGAATCACTGGATCGGTACAGCCGGAGGATCGGCATTTGGTCATCATGGAAGAAACGTTGGTGGTATCAGAGTCGGCGCCCAGGGAGGCATGCAGAGTGCATTTCAGGTTATGGGAGACAGGAAATTTGAAGATTTCAGAAATGATAAAGTATTGAATACGCGGCAGTATCAGGTTGCATTCAGAAGACTTCGCCAGTATTCGTCAAGACTTGATGTGCCAAAGACCGAATTGGATATAGATGCAACAATTCAAAAGACCTGCGATAACGGAGGTTATCTGCAGTTGGAATTTGACCG
>CAJOLO010000295.1 GCA_905235345.1 uncultured Lachnospiraceae bacterium | reverse complement strand
CGTAGCTAATGCAGGACTTGAGGGCGCTGTTATCATTAATAAGGTAAAAGAGTCTGATAAGGGTATTGGATTCGATGCATTGAAGGAAGAGTACGTGAATATGATCGATGCTGGTATCATTGATCCTGTAAAGGTTACACGTTCTGCTTTACAGAATGCAACATCAGTTGCTTCAACGCTTCTTACAACAGAGTCAGTTGTGGCAGATATTAAAGAAGATACACCTGCTATGCCTGCAATGGATCCGGGTATGGGCGGAATGATGTAATTATATCCCTAAGATATTATATTACAACAGTATATAAACAGGTGGTATGCAAATCTTATTGTATGCCACCTGTTTTTGTTTTGACTTAGTTCGAAGGTATGCAGAATTAAAAGAGGTAAAAACTAAAGAGAGGAGAATCGGGTATTATATAAAGGGTTATAACAATTTGTAATGCGGTTTCTCTTCATCAAATATTTTCCAACGTATCAGGTCATCGACAATAATACAAACAATGGATAACAGCATCCATACGAAGGAATATGCAGCACATATCTGACCTGATAGTTGTAAGGCAGTGATGAATAGTCCCATACATTCCAATGAAGTCTGATATTAACAATATATCCTGTAATGAATTCTAAAAGAGTTATTATTATGGAGGAGATCAGCATCTGGGTTATTACCGAAAGCTTAAAATGTGTAAACTGATTAAGTGCCCCACATAATATAAATGCCAAACCTCCGCATATTATCATAGAAAAGTGTGAAAATCCTCTGAATAAAATTTCTATATAAAAATATGAGAATCCACCTATAATAAATAGGAAAATGTATTTAATAATATTATTTGAGTTCATGTATTTTCTCCTGATTTTCTTAATTACTGATAATTTTTTTTATTATTATAGTATTAGGAAAATCAGTGTTATGTATTCTGGAAAAAAGTATAAATAAGCAACCGGAAATTACCGCATGAGTAATACCAATCCGGTTGCATAAATGACAATGAAATTGTGATAAAAATGATCACGGATCAAGAGGAATCATCTTAAGACCCTTATATGCCTTAGTGTAAAAACTCATTTCATCATGATAAAGCATATATCCTCTGGGACCATCCTTAACGATATATGTATATTTATTCTTCTGAACATTCATGTATAATACTTCATCCACGTTAAGCTCTTTAGCTTTGGCTTTGGCTGTATATACATTCAGTGGCTCAAGTTTGTATTTCTTAACTGCCTGTTCGACTGTCATATGAGACACCTCCTATAATAGGTTGAGCGTAATACATTCTAAATGTGAATTGAAATGTAATGCTTGTGTGAATAAACTATCAGCTATAATTATATAATATTAAATGAAATATGATTGACAAACGTTCATTATCTATTCATAATTATATATGTTCTTTTATTAATAGTATATTGTTTATTGTTGACAAAGTCAACTGGTAATATTGCACAAAAACGCATCTTACTATACGATTGTAAACAAAAATGATTTGTATAAAATGTCTAAAACGGAGGAGAAAATGAAAGAAAATATAAACTTTCAGATAAAATTGGATATGAAGCTGGATGATATAAGAGAAGATATAAAAAAAGGCGGATCGCCTCCCACATTACTTCTTCATGGCTGCTGTGCACCTTGCTCATCTTATGTGCTTGAGTATCTTAACAGTTATTTTAGAATTACAAGCTTTTATTATAATCCTAATATATCAGAGGAGCCGGAATACAGAAAAAGGGTGGAAGAACTTAAGCGATTGATTAATGAGCTTCCTGCAGATAATGAGATATCATTTCTAGAGGGACGATATATTCCGTCGGAGTATGATGAGGCGGTTAAAGGTCTGGAAGAGCTTGGAGAGAGAAGCAGGCGGTGTTATGCTTGTTATGAGTTGAGGCTTAAAGAGGCGGCGAATGTTGCGGCGGATATGGGATTTGATTATTTTACCACTACACTATCAATAAGTCCTCATAAGAATGCCGGATGGATTAATGAGATAGGAGAACGTTTGGGCAGAGAGTACGGAGTGGAATATCTGTATGCGGATTTTAAAAAAAGAAATGGATTTAAACGTTCCATAGAGTTGTCGGAGGAGTATCATTTATACAGACAAGATTATTGCGGTTGTGTATACAGTAAGAAAGATAGGTAATTGCGAAACTCTTGTTTATATCTTCAGAATTGTACATATTATACAGTTCCATCACAGGCACGAGCTATGCATACCTTCGAACTAAGCTCACTTCGTTCGCTAAGGTCTCAGGCA
>CAJOLO010000294.1 GCA_905235345.1 uncultured Lachnospiraceae bacterium | reverse complement strand
CTCATCATTCACCGGATGCTGAAGATAACATACATCCGTATCTATAATAGAATGTGTTCTTCCCGCATAGAATCCGATGGCTATATTACCATCCTTGTCTCTGCCTACCGGAAATTGTGCTTTATTCCGGTATCTGATTGCAGGAAAGCTGTTAATATGCTCTTCCATCCCCACAATCGGTTCCATAAGTTCCTCAACATTATCAATACCGCCAATCCGCTTAAGACAGTTAGCCACTTTATTCTGCTTCCATTCTAACTGCTTCTCGTACGACAACTGCATAATACTGCATCCGCCACATCTTCTGGCATGCGAACATATCGGCGTAACCCTGGCATCAATTATCTCCATCAGTCTTCCATAGGCATACTTCTTCTTGTCCTTGATAATCTTAATTCTTGCCACATCTCCGGGCACAGTATCCTTAACAAAGACAGCCATACCATCAATGTGTCCGATACCCTCGCCGTCATTACCAATATCTTCTATTCTTATTTCATATTCCTGATTCTTTTCCAAACTCATATACCTTACCTGTGATCTTATTATCTAATCCTTGTTTACTACACTCGCTCCATCTCTATCTTGAAGCTTATGTTCCTCGCCGTCCTCACACCTTCGAACTGCACCACATAATATCCGTCACCCTCGTTGACCTCAATAATCTCTCCTGCTCCAAACAGATTGTGTCTTACTTTCGTTCCAACCTCATACCGCTCCGGCATTACACCGCTTATCTTCTCCTCATTCTTTCGAATAAATGATACCGCCGAGTCCACAAATCTCTGTTCCAACTCCACCGTATATTCCAGAAAAGCCTTATCCGTATTGAATATAAATCTTGAAGGATACCTGTACGAACCGTCAAGATTCACTCCCTCTGCATCAGAAAGAAATAATGCATTCTCAGCTCTGGTATAAGCAACATACGCAAGTCGCCGTTCCTCCTCAAGTGCCTCCGGAGAATCAACATGCTTACTTGGAAATATTCCCTCGTTCATTCCGCACACGAATACATAAGGGAATTCCAATCCCTTTGCAGTATGTATCGTCATCAGCTTAACCGCATCCTTCTTCTCCTCCTGATCAAGATTGGTAAGCAGAGAAATATTTTGTAGATAACCTGCAAGAGAAGTCTCCTCGCCTGCATCATTTTCATAATTGAACACCGCCTGTTTAAGCTCTGCCAGATTCTCCAAACGGCTGTCATCCCCCGATGTCCTAAGCATTGCCTCATATCCGCTGTCATTCATTATCCCCTGCAGAAGATCAGTCAGCTTAAACATCTGAAATGACTGTTTGTACCCATCAATCAGCTCAACAAATTCTTTCGCTTTGGAACTTGCCACAAGAGGATTATCGAGATTCTCCACAAGTGCCTCATATAGCTTCATCCCATGTGCTTCCGCATACATCTCAAGAAATTCCATCCGCTTCTTACCGAAATTCCTTCTCGGCACATTGATAATACGTCGAAATGATATATCATCTTCAAATATCAGCATTCTGAGATAACATATGGCATCCTTTACCTCGCGACGGTTATAGAATGAAACTCCACTATATATAACATATGGAACCTGAGCCTTCAAAAGCACCTCTTCAATGCTTCTCGACACATGATGTGCACGATATAATATTGTACAGTCATTATAACTTCGACCACCATCCACAAGCTGTTTAATCCGGCTTAATATCCACTGAGCTTCCTGCTCCGTTGTTTTCGCATGGTTATATACCACCGGAATCTGTGCACCTTTAGTTGACCTAAGGTTCTTTTCAACTCTCTTCTTATTCTTGGATATAAGAGAATTGGAGGCATTCAGTATATTCTCTGAAGACCGGTAATTCTGATCCATTATTATATCGGTACAGTCAGGATGTGCTTCCTTGAAATTCAATATATACTCTATATTCGCACCGCGCCATGTATATATCGTCTGGTCCGGATCACCCACAATGAACAGATTACCATGATATGCAGATAGAAGCTCCGCCATCTCATACTGTGTTGCCGACACATCCTGAAATTCATCCACCATCACATACTGAAGGCGTTTCTGCCATTTTTC
>CAJOLO010000293.1 GCA_905235345.1 uncultured Lachnospiraceae bacterium | reverse complement strand
GTCTGCCTCTGCCTTATATAAAGGGAAAATAACAAATTTTACTTGTACATTACGTCAGTGCTCGTCAAATTGCAATAGAAAAAATTGAAAACGATTGCTTAAGCTCTTTGTCATCTGTATATACTGTATTCGAAACAAAATAATATTGAAAACACCGCGGTTTGTATTGCAAAGGAATAAAATTGACGATATAATTAATAATAATAGGTTAAGATTAAATAGTAAACTGTTGGGGTAAATAAATTAGAAGACTCTTTATAAACAGGAGGTGTTGGTATGGGATTAGATCTTCTTTTACAGGAAACAAAAGGCTTATCAGAAGAGGCGCTTATGGAAGTAGTAAGATTTGTTCGATTTATGAAAATAGAATCCGCTAATATGTCTGGTTTTGTAGGATTGAATGAAGTAAATAATGGAAATGGAAAGATACGAACAGCAGGAAAATATCGTGGGAAAGGTTGGATGTCAGATGATTTTGATGCCCCATTAGAAGACTTTAAGGAGTATATGGAATGATTTTACTTGATACACATGCATTTTATTGGTTTATTAGAGATGATGAAAAGATGCCTGCAAAAGTTAAAGAACTGATTGAAACAGAAGAAAAGGTTTTTGTCAGCATTGCAACTTTTTGGGAAATGACAATAAAAAGTAGTCTTGGGAAATTAGAATTGCCGGCATCTATTTCTGATTTGATGAATGATTGTGCAGAATTTAATTTTACTATTTTACCGATTGGAAGTTCACACTTGGAAAGACTGATTAACCTGCCATGGATACATCGTGATCCTTTTGACAGAATAATGATATGTCAGGCTCAACAAGAGAACTTAACACTGGTTACTGTTGATAGTAATATAGTTAAGTACGATGTGAAAACTTTTTGGTAATTTAATAAGAGATGGCTATACAGTTATAACTAATGATAAATTGTACATCTATTATTGGAAGAAAGGCCTTTTGTACATGAGAATTAAAAATAAGCAGGAGTTTACTCAGCTAAAGTCAAAGGAAGCAGTGTTGAAAAGATTGGACGAGTCTAGAAAGCAGACGGACAATGGCTTGAGTAAGAATGCGGATGTTTTTATAAAGGAGCTTCGTGATAAGTGTGGACTTTGACGAGATAAAAAGAAAGATTAGGTAGCTTGCTGATGCCACAAATTATAATGGTTGTGGGCAGCAGGCTACTACTTATATTTGTGTCATGTATTCCTTTATGATTTATCCGGTTCGCTCAGTTTTGATTTGACACTTGAGTGAACGAAATTCGTCGAGAGCGTGATTTTTGAAAAACAGAAGATGTGGCTCGACGAATTTGTGGCTATATATCAACTTTTTCTGTTATGGAATAAGAGAGGAGCTTTTATGCAGCCTGAACAAAATATATTCAAACTTTATGCCCCCTTCGAGCCCACCGGAGATCAGCCACAGGCGATTGACGCACTGGTCAGGGGATTCGAGGAAGGTAATCAATTCGAGACTTTGCTGGGGGTCACAGGTTCACAGGTTCCGGAAAGACCTTCACGATGGCGAATGTTATAGCGAGACTTAACAAGCCGACTATCGTCATTGCGCACAATAAGACCCTGGCGGCCCAGCTCTACAGTGAGTTCAAGGAATTCTTCCCTGAGAATGCAGTGGAGTATTTTGTATCCTATTACGACTATTACCAGCCGGAGGCTTATGTACCTTCGACGGACACTTATATAGAGAAGGATTCCTCCATCAATGATGAGATCGATAAGCTGAGACATTCGGCGACAGCGGCACTTATAGAGCGGAAGGATGTCATTGTGATATCATCGGTGTCATGTATCTATGGCATCGGTTCGCCTGATGATTATGAGGACATGATGATTACTCTTCGAACAGGGATGACATATGAATGGGATCAGTTGATCTCAGACCTGATTGATATTCAGTATGAACGGAATGAGATGGATTTCAGGAGGGGTACTTTCCGTGTGCATGGTGATGTGCTTGAAATTCTTCCGGTTTCCACCTTTGAGGATGCCATAAGAATAGAATTCTTTGGTGATGAGATTGACAGAATGGTGGAATTTGATCCTCTGACGGGTGAGGTGAAGAGAGGCATTAACTGTGCATTTATCTTTCCGGCTTCCCATTATGTTGTGGCACAGGAGAAGATTGAACGTGCAGTGAAGGAGATAGAGGAAGAATTAGAGGAAAGAGTTCAGTATTTCAAAGAAAATGATAAATTGCTCGAAGCACAGCGTATAAGTGAGCGGACGCATTTTGACATGGAGATGTTAAGGGAGACGGGATTCTGTTCCGGAATAGAGAATTACTCAAGACCTCTGGCGGGGTTGGAGCCTGGAGCAACGCCCAATACACTGCTGGAATTCTTCAAGGATGATTTCCTGATGATAATAGATGAGTCGCATATGACGGTGCCGCAGATAAGAGGTATGTATGCGGGTGACCGTTCAAGAAAACAGACTCTGGTTGATTTCGGTTTCCGGCTGCCGTCTGCAATGGATAACAGACCGCTTAGATTTGATGAGTTTGAGGATAAGCTCGATCAGGTGCTTTTCGTATCGGCAACGCCGTCAGATTATGAGAGCGAGCACGAGCTGTTAAGAACAGAACAGCTTATAAGACCGACCGGACTTCTGGACCCTAAGATTGAAGTGAAGCCTGTGGAGGGACAGGTGGATGATCTGCTTTCGGAGATCAACAAGGAAGTGGAGAAAGGTCATAAGGTGCTGGTGACAACGCTGACAAAGCGTATGGCAGAGGATCTTACCGGTTATCTGCGTGAGCAGGATGTGAAGGTAAAATATCTTCATTCAGATATAGATACTCTGGAGAGAATTGAGATAGTGAGAGATCTTAGAATGGGCGTGTTTGATGTTCTGGTGGGAATCAATCTTCTCCGTGAGGGACTTGATATTCCGGAGATCACGCTGGTTGCCATATTGGATGCGGACAAGGAGGGATTCCTGCGTTCAGAGACTTCTCTGGTACAGACCATCGGTCGTGCAGCCCGTAACAGTGAGGGTCGGGTGATCATGTATGCAGATACGATCACAGGTTCCATGCGTGTTGCGATTGACGAGACGAACCGACGTCGTGAGATTCAGGATGCCTATAATAAGGAGCATGGCATTACGCCGACCACAATTCAGAAATCAATCCGTGATCTGATAACCACCGGCTTAAATGCCAGGCTCAATGAAAAGGACATTGAGTCCATGTCAAAGAAGGAGCTTCAGGAAGAGATTAAGAAATATACAAAGAAGATGGAGACTGCTGCAGCAGAGCTTAACTTTGAGATGGCGGCTGAATATCGGGATAGATTGAAAGAATTAAAGGTTACATTAAGAGATTATGATGAATAGATTTAAATGAAGCGGTAGAAAAGGGTACCGAATATTAATAATGGTTGTTAATTGAAAAGAAAGGACAATTGTCCAGTACATCACGATCAAAGGTGCACGTGAGCACAATTTGAAAAACATCGATATTAAGATTCCAAGGGATGAGATGGTGGTTATAACCGGACTTTCGGGCTCGGGTAAATCATCGCTTGCCTTTGATACCATATATGCGGAAGGTCAACGCCGTTATATGGAGTCCCTTTCTTCATATGCAAGGCAGTTCTTAGGACAGGCTGAAAAGCCTGATGTGGATAAGATTGAGGGACTTTCTCCTGCTATCTCAATCGATCAGAAATCCACGAACCGTAATCCGAGATCGACGGTGGGAACAGTGACGGAGATTTACGATTATTTTCGTCTGCTCTATGCAAGGATAGGAATTCCGCACTGTCCGAAGTGTGGCAGGGAGATAAAGCGGCAGACCGTAGATCAGATGGTTGATACTGTTATGGCATTACCTGAGGGTACAAAGTTTCAACTGCTTGCACCGGTTGTAAGAGGACGTAAGGGTCGTCACGAGAAGGTGCTGGCGCAGGCTAAGAGAAGCGGTTATGTGCGCGTGCTTGTGGATGGTTCGATGTACGATCTTTCAGAGGAGATAACCCTTGACAAGAATAAGAAACATGATATCTCGATCGTGGTGGACAGACTTGTGGTTAAGGAGGGAATCCGCAGAAGACTGAACGATTCGATTGAGGCAGTGATGAAGCTGGCTGACGGTCTGATGGTGGTAGATGTGATAGGCGGTAAGGCAATCAATATGAGTAACAGCTTTTCCTGCCCTGATTGTGGTATAAGTATTGATGAGATAGAGCCGAGAAGTTTTTCATTTAATAATCCCTTCGGTGCATGTCCGACCTGTTACGGACTTGGTTACAAGATGGAATTTGATGTGGATCTGATGATTCCCGACAAGAACATATCAATTGCGGATGGTGCTATCGTGGTGTTGGGATGGCAGTCGTGTACAGACAAGAAGTCATATACCAGAGCGATACTTGACGCACTGGCAAAGGA
>CAJOLO010000292.1 GCA_905235345.1 uncultured Lachnospiraceae bacterium | reverse complement strand
CGGTGCACTGAACAGAACCTCTGCGGAAGAGGTGATGGATGAACTTGTCCGGCTGAATCAGGAAGGAACAACCATAATGATGGTAACGCATGATGCCAGAGTTGCCACTAGGTGTAAGCGGGTTCTGTATATAGCGGACGGCAGTATCAAGGGAGAATATGTATCGGATGATAAGACAGGTTCACCGGCAGACAATGAGAGAAAGTTAAACAATTGGTTGATGGATCTGGGGTGGTGATACCCCGGGTCTGTTCAACATTTTGTGTGGCCGTTTATGTACAGGCGAGTCTTGACATTTTTTAAGTTATGAAGAAGGTTGATTAGAAAAAAATTATTGTTTAGTTATGCAACATAAACTCCCATATGGTTTCAAAGTAACTATGTGGCGGATTTTTACACATTTTTAGTTATGTAACATATACTTCCGTATTGTCTCAAAGTCTCCGGGACCGATATCAAGGAAAGCTTTGTGGAATTCATACTCGGAATAGTTTTCCATCATAAGATTTTTGTATTGCTGTTTTAGGTTGTCAATTTCAAGATATCCAATGAAATAACTAAGGTAATTGCCGGGAGCCTCAACCACATAAGAGTATATATCAGAAGCATAGTAACTGTTGAAGCCTAACTCTTCAAAATAACTGCACGTATCTGCAAGAGTCCAGCCTTCATAATTAACGCCCATATCAATCCGTGAGGAGAGAGCGAGATTGATTATGGCATCTGAGCGGTATAGTGTCGGAAGACTTTCGGCGTATTTCGGATAGTTGATAAACGAGAATGAATTAAGCTCAACATATGTTGCCCAGCCCTCTACATATCCCGGATAATTAAGGATTTGTCTAACGGGATTAGGGTTGGTACTGTTGAAATATACAGTCTGGTAAAGATGTCCCGGGAATCCTTCATGAGCAAGTGTTGTGAATAGATTACCATTTTCTTCGCAGGTATAAAGGGGGTTGATGTAAATCGTGTTGTTCTCGTAGTCATCTATTGCCGGTATCATGTAAAATGCCGGACTTACCATCTCCGCAAGAGTGTCCGGAACGGTCTTTATCTTGTAGGACGGCGCGGTGTCTAGAAGGGGATAATCTTTACGTATCATAAGAGATAATGCCTCAAGTATTCCCTCGGGTGAAGAATATCCGGTCTCAACAGGATGATCGCAATAATACATATATGCATCTGTGTCGGTGGTTGCGATGTATAGTACCTCCGACAGAGCGTTATTAAGTGCATTCTCTGTCATTTCAATAAGCTCGGTAACCGGACGATAGGAACCTGTGGCTTCTTTTATGATCAGTGAATAATATTCCTTGCCGCCGGGAAGTGTGCATAGTCCGTATGAGGTATTTTCTTCCGGCAACTCATCTTTATTTTTTGACTGACTGTTTTTTAAAGTCTCTACGACCGTGTTACCGGATTTACTGCCAATATTCGGATGACCAGAAGAAACGTTGGCGTGTTTGTCTGTAATATTTATATCCGAACCCTGTTTATCTGAACCCGATTTGTGTATAATATCATTACCTGAATCGATTCTTTCTGTGATATATTCATATAATTTTTCGTATGAGGGAATAACATATTGGTTAATATAATATTTATTAGTGGATATATATTTGGTCCTTTCCTCTTGTGATAACGAGGATATTGAACGTAAGCGGTCATTAAAGGGTTCGGAAAAACAGTTGTCGTCATTTCTAAGCCCCATGATAAAACGTGATAGTTCATTTTTGGTATCCTTCAATATAAATACAGGTGTTTCCATGCCTTTAAGAGACTTGGAATTTTCATAATCTATTACACTATCGAAGTAGGAAGGAATCTGCTTTAGGAGACTAAGATATTCGTCTATATCATCTGAATCATTAAGCGGATATTCTGATAAAGTTACCGGCAGGGCAGATGCTGCTCCGGTGGTTTTTCCGAGAAGTGTTTCGTAATATGAGTAGTCGCAAAATGTATTACTTAATTGCAGATGCTTATTTAGAAGGTCATACGTAATCTTATCATCAGGATTCATATTATTGTTTTTAAATGATGATAATTTTTGTAACAGTCCTGAGATGGTCTGTTTGGAAATTCCATTTTCACTATCTTTTGAATAGTTCTTGCTGGAAAAATCTGTTAGAATAGGAGTAAGTTCCGGTATGTTATATGTGTCCGTATCATGCAGTGTGTATGCAGCGGTCACCGAATTGGAGGTGATTTCATAACGGAACAGGTCTGTTTGAAAATCGGAAAATGAGTTATCATTTATTATGGTAGATAACAGATTGTCTCTGTACTTCTTTCTGTCGGTAGAGCTTGTTGGACCGGGCATAATAACAGATAGAACAATTATGAGAATTAATACAGGGATTATCAGCCATAAGTTAAGAAAAGTAGAATTACTGGTATCTTTTGAAGTGCTGAATGTAAAGATAGATTTCATCAGATAATCTCCGAATATATTTTATCTATTTTATGATAAAATCATCTAAGTTATGACTATATAAATGATACAATAGATTTAAGATTAATAAGGAATTTCGCAAATACTTGAAGGATACAAAAAGAGAGGAATCATATGAAGGATTTTTTCAGATATGTTACGGATATTCCGGCAGGAAGCGGTTTTGAATTGTTTGGAGTGTGTCATATAAGATGGCTTATTGTTATAGCAGTCTTTACTGTATTCTTGTGTGTTGTATATAATAAGGCAGGTCGTAGCAATAACAGTAATATGCAGAGCAGGATAAGAATTATTATAGGGATAATTATGCCGTTGATTTCCATATACCGGGATGTTGTTCTTATGCTTACCGGACATTTTGACAGATACTATCTTCCTCTCCATCTGTGCGGTATGGCTTTATGGATTGGGGCGTTATATTGCTTTACAAGATGGAGGTTTGCCGGTGTGGTGTATGTGCTTTTATGCGTCCCCGGAGCACTTAGTGCACTGATATTTCCCGATTGGGTAGATTACCCGTTCTGGAATTATATGCACATTCATGATTTCACATCTCATGGACTTATTGTTGCATGGGGGATATGTCTTCTTGTTTCGGGAGAGGTAGTACCTGAATGGAAAGAACTATGGATGCCTGTGGTGTTCGGGGTTGCCGGTGTAGTAATCTTAACTCCGGTCAATAAGTGGTTGGGAACCAATTACTGGTTTCTGGGCAGACCATCGCCCGGTTCACCGCTGGT
>CAJOLO010000291.1 GCA_905235345.1 uncultured Lachnospiraceae bacterium | reverse complement strand
TAGATGATACCACAACTACTTGACAATACAAAGTAGTTGTGGTATTTTTATTTTAAAGCTACTTGCTAATACATAGTAGTGATGCTGATGCTGAACAATATATGTCGCTGCAAGACTTTGTATTGAAGCAATATCATGATGTTGGGTTCGCGCGCTTAAGCCTTCGCCCTTTTGGAGAACCGGTGGCAGCAAATCTTTGATTTGCTGACGGATGAGGGAATGAAAATCTTAAGCTAATGACATTGGTGCACACTATACATTTATATGTTGTCACCGGCACAAGGATACAGAAAGAAAAGAAGATACGGAGAGAATATATATGGAAGATACACAACTTATGAAAGGAATATTGGAGGGCTGCGTTCTCGCGATCATAGAACGGGGAGAGACCTACGGGTATGAGATATTGCAGGCACTTGACGGATACGGGTTCCACGAGCTTTCTGAGGGAACAATGTATCCTGTTCTGACAAGGCTTGACAAGAACGGTTACATCGCATGTCGGAAGGCGAAGTCACCGCTTGGACCTGTGCGGAAATATTATTCCATCACGGATAGCGGCAGGGAGTATCTGTCGGGGTTTAAGGAGAATTATCGGAGGATAACAGCCTGTGCGGATGCGGTGCTGGAATCGGAGAATGGAAGTTGACGGAAGAATTGATGATAGTGATCATGAGGATAATACGTAGGTAGAGAAATATACATGAACTAATATGGTTCGTAAGATAGGAGGTATCTGTTCAGCTCTGCTGAATAGATACGATAGTAGAAGAATGATTGCGGATAAAAGGAGGAAAGGAAATATGGATTACGGATATGTAGCTTATAAGGATAAATTGAACGATGAATATAAGGAAGCGTTTTCGCGAGTGGAGCTTTACGGCAGCTTACATATGATCGATGCAAAGACCGACAGTGAGTGGATGATGGAGCTGCTCGACAATATGCTGTTGGCACAGGAAGCAGGTGAACCTGTGGAGAAGGTTGTTGGAACGGATATTGATAGATTTTGTGAGGAATTCTTTGACAGATATACCGGAGAGGATCGGGTGCAGGGAATATTTCGTAAGCTGTATACCGTCGTAAAATTGCTTTTTATTCTTGATATTTTAGACGGATTGTTATTTGCTGAGGAGGAATCTTTTTTTACGGGATCAAGTGAGATGTTTACTCCTTGGCTATGGGGGATTACAGTTGGTATGTTGTCAAATATCGTGCTTTGGCTTATTATAAATCCACTTTTTCTTAAAAATAAGAGACTCTCATCTAAACTCTATGGCACGGTGTCAATAATTCTGGGTATTGTGACGTTGATTGTTGCTATAGCAACTGGCTGTTGGGCAGAAGAACATTTTCCGGTATTAATGAACAGAGGAATATTGATGGCTGTTTCCGGCGGATATA
Source organism: uncultured Lachnospiraceae bacterium (assembly GCA_905235345.1). Lineage (GTDB taxonomy): Bacteria > Bacillota > Clostridia > Lachnospirales > Lachnospiraceae > CAG-590. Next base: position 1,512 of record CAJOLO010000291.1, on the reverse strand, counting down.
TTCTTATTTACAAGATCATAGAGGCTGTTAAGAATTATAAAAAATACGGAACCGTACGTGCACCGAAAGAGCCTAAGACAACAATGAAGGATATGGAAAATGCGGTTTTGGAGAAAGAGCTTCCCAAGGAGTGGCTGAAAGAGTTTGAAAAGAAAAATAAACGGCGCGTAAAGAAGGGAAAACCGGAGCTTTCCTATGAAGAATTCATGGAAAAGCTTGTGAAACGGTATGATTACCCCAAAAGAAAAAAAGTGATTATTGCTTCAGGGTGTGTCGGAGGATTGTTGGGTTTTGTCTTAGGATTTGGGAGTGTTGCTGTAGTGATAAACTGTTTTGCCACGGAAGTATCTGGTGATTTCTTTGGGATTGATCTTGTGGTTGGTATAATATTTTTTCTCGCATTTTGTATTATATTTCCATGGATTATAGCCAGAATTAATAAGCCTGCCTGTGAAAGGTTCGCCCGGGTGAAGAAGGAATGCGATGAAAAAGGCTGGACACTTGCGGAGTATGTGGAGAATATGGAGAGTGGAGAGACTGTGATTAGCGCGGGTGAAGAAGGAATGTGATGAAAAGAGTTGAACCCTTGAGATATTTTTATAATTCTATATGGTAATAGCGATACTTTTGTTTTATAATAATGAAATAAGGACATTAAATTAATACTAAGAAGGTGAGGGGATACATAATATGTACGACTGTCCTAATTGTGCCGGAAATCTACAATTTGATATCCAGACACAAAAGATGAAATGTGTTAATTGTAATACACTTATTGATCCTTATAAATTAGAAGATATAAAGGGCATGGCAGACGAACGTGCTGCGGATGAATTTGATGAGGAATTCAATGAGGAGTATGAGGTTACTATGTTTTCGTGTCCGCAATGCGGAGCGAAGATATACAGTATGGATACTCAGGCTGCAGGTTTTTGTAGTTTTTGCGGTTCGACAACTGTACTTAACAGCAGACTGGAAAGGGTAGTTCGTCCTAAATATATTGTACCATTTAGAATTACCAAAAATCGCTGTGTAGACATATTTCGAAACTATATGAAAAAATCAAAATTTATTCCCAAGGAATTGAGAGATGAACATGCGATAGAGAGTTTTAGGGGAATATATCTGCCTTTCTGGGTATATAAGACGAAGCAGGAGGATATGGTTTCATTTAAAGCTGTACAATATAAGGACGAGCTTCGCGGAAAGATGAAATATACATATAAGGTGTCAGGTTATCTTGATTGTGATTATTATGGTGCGGTTCATGATGCGTCCGCTGCATTCGAGGATGATATAAGTGAGCAGCTCCTGCCTTATGATCTGGATAAATTTCAGAAATTTACACCGGCATTCTTAAGTGGTTTTTATGCTGATATTGCCGATGTAGATCCCGGAGTTTATGGGCAATATATTGCAAATGTTATATCTAAGGTCACGGTTGAGAATCTTAAGAAACATCCTATGATGCAAGGGTATTTAGTCGGTGATGATCCTTGGGAGAAGTTTGAT
>CAJOLO010000290.1 GCA_905235345.1 uncultured Lachnospiraceae bacterium | reverse complement strand
ACAACTAAAACCGCTCCAATCAATACTGCAATAACTCCTTTTACATTTTTCATATTATATTTCCTCCTGTTTTTTGATAATCGCTTAAAAATAGTATTACTTTTTTATTATAGAATTTATACTGTTATAAGACCGGGCGTTAAGCCGGCCTTATAACAATATATGTCACTATTTTGTAATCTTCTGGTTCTTTCCCTTGATACCTCTTGCTTTTAAGATAGACTTATAATCTTTTAGCTTGCTCTTAGGTACTTTAACCTTTGCCTTGGCATTGATACCCTTGAAAGCATTAGCTCCGACCGTCTTCTTTGTAAGCTTGGTTGTCTTAATGTTTACTGTCTTTAAGTTCTTACATCCTGAAAATGCATTCTTTCCAATCTTCTCGATATTCTTGCCTATCGTGATCTTCTTAAGCTTCTTGTTATTCTTAAATGCATTAGCCTTGATCTCTGTTACCTTGTATTCCTTGCCGCTAACCGTAACAGTCTCCGGTACTGTCAATGTAGAAGCAGTATTATTGGTTGTAGTTATATAAGTAACAGTCTCTTTATCCGTTTCTGTTGATGTAATCACATAAGATGTATTCGTCTTATCATCGTTAACGGTATCTCCGGTCTTAACCTCTGTGTCAGAGGAGTCTGTTGTTCCCTGATTCTGGGTTGTTCCTCCCTGATTCTGGGTTGGTGCTCCAGGTGTTGGAGTTCCAGGTGTCGGTGTTGGTGTCGGATCCGGTGTTGGTGTCGATTCCGGATCTTTAACCGGTTCCGCAGGTTTAGCATTTGTAATCTTTTTAAGATCTTCCTCAGCCTTGGTGAGTACTTCTACATTAGTCACCAGTGCCTTCTGGTCAGCAGTCAGCGCATTATATGCATTCCGGGCTGCTTCGATGGCATCTTTGCTGGCCTCTGTTACCGTACCTATATTATCGATCTTATCTGACACAGCATTTGCAGCCTCATGATCTGCTGCCTGTTTTTTGGCTTCCTCTTCCTGTGCTTTCCTGGCATCTTCTTCCTCTTTCAGTTCTGTTTGAGACTTGGCAGAACACTTGATATGATTCTGATAAGCATATTCCGCCGCAACCGACCCGTCAGTGGTTATTATCTCCAGCTTATTACATCCGGCAAAAGCACCTTCACCGATCGTTTTAACATTTTCCGATATGGTTATCTTCTCAAGATTCGCGCAGTTTTTGAAAGCAGCAGCATTTATGCTCTCTAATGAATCCGGAAGAGTTGCCAATTTCAAATTAGTCAATCCGTTAAACGCATTAGTTCCGATGGAAGTGATTCCTTCCTCAATGGTAACCCTTCTTATGTCATCTCTGTATTTAGAACTCCATGGACCTGAAATCTCATAATCACCAGTTGCACCAATACCGCTTATCACAAGATCATGGTAATCTTCATCCACATACCATTCTGCGAATTTATCCATTCCGATATAATCACCATTGATCAGTTTATATTTCACTTTATTTGCTTTTGCATATTCATAAAAAGCGGATGGTGCATATACGGTCAGTACCAGATTGTCACAGCCTTTGAAACAGTCGGTACCTATAACATCGGAATCTTTACCATAATATGAGCTGTGATAAATAAGTTTGACATCTTTAAGAGCTTTACATCCGTAAAATGCTTCGTCTCCTAAAAAATAAGTTTCTTCATTAATATTGATATTATTTAGTTTTGCACAACCGTAAAATGCTGCCCTTTTGATTTCCTTTGTTTTAGATGAAAGCTTTACATTTTCCAGATTAGCATCCCCGAAACATTGAATCTTCAATTACGTCATAATTATTTCCCAAAAATGTCACCGTTTGCAAAGAAGTACAATCTCTAAACGCAGACACACCATCTTTATAAGAAACATCATAACGATCCCAAAAAGAAGTATGCCCAACCCCTTGTGCATACCCATCAAAATATAGGCATTCCGGTATCGTCACACTTGTAAGCCCTGATCCTTGAAAAGCATACTGACCAATACCAAATCTCATTTTTTTAGGCAATTGAATAGTTTGCAGGCTTGTGCATTGTGCAAATGCATATTGGTGTATCGAACCCAAAGTCGAATTACCGGTAAAAGTTACAGTACTTAAATTGGAACATTCTTCAAAGGCATACCCATCAATATCTGTTACACTTGATGGTATCTGTACTGATGTCAGATTTTTATATCCGCGAAACGCAGCTTTACCTATAACTGTAACGTCATCCTTTACCACGACGGTTTTTATTTGGTCTTTATATTTATACCATCCATATTTTTTCATATAGTCATCTACTGAACCATCTGCCCAACCATTGTTAGTGCTAGGATGATCATTTCTGCCCATCATATCATAAGTGACAGAATCCCAATATGTACTTATTTCCAGCTCGCCGGTCGAATCATCAAATGTCCATTTGAGACTGTACTGACCAGATCCGGAATCCGCCTGTACGTTTGTAGGCAGTGCCAACAGGATAAACAGGAATAGTATAACGGTAATACAGGGTTGCAAGAACTTTTTTCTTTCTCTCATGGAATCACTCCTTAATTAATAGTTTTAGATATTTACGAAACTCCGATTTACCTCTTTTTATTCGTGTAAACCTGCTCACTTCACCGGTCCGCCGCAAAATTCACATGTACCCGCCGGTGTGGGAATAGTTGTCGCACCACAAAGCGGACAGATAACCGGTTGTTTAGGCGTATTATTCTGTACTACCTCATCTCTTACCTCTTTACGAATCTGTAACAAAGTACTCTTGATCTCCTCTGCGATCTCTACATTCTCCTCATATTCAATATTCCGAACCTGATTATTCGTATTACTTACAGCAGACAATATACCATTCACCACTGCCGCTCCTATATTATTACCGGCAGAATTAACCGGAATGTTATTACTTCTTTGTATTTCATTGATCCTCTGATACCCGTTATCTACGGATGAACTATTGATTTTGAATTTGATCTCATTAAAATACGGATGATTGACGTCAATACGCATATAGAAATCATAAGAATACTTATACTTGGGCGGATTATAGCTTACCATATTGCCATCCTTATCCTTACGCTTTTCCTCACTCTTATGTTCGTCGATATCAAGATTACAACCTGTCACCTGCGAAAAATTCAATACATCGGGATTAGCATTTTCCAGATTAGAGGCACTTGTTACCATGAATTTGTGTGCGTCCTCATCCAACAATACTTTCGTATTCCTTCCTAATGTACGGGTTGTATTAAATTCCCTGACTGCCGTCAGGTTCTCCTCTCTGTAGGCAAGCTGGTCTTTAATCTCCTGCACGGTTGATTGTTTTCTCTCTGAAAACCATGGTGACAATTTACCTGCACAATCCTTACACAGATTCCCGTCACTGAGTTTTCTGTTGCCCATCAAGCCAATCTTTTCTCCGCATACATCACAAAATTTCTTATCAAATAGTCCCATTTTTATCCTCCTTCTAGTTCTATCTCAATCCACCTATTGTCAGTGGATTGAGATAGCTTCATTGTGATTATGATTGTGATATGGATATCTTAATATTCTACTTCCGAAGCTCTAAAATTATTGGCAAGTACATGAAGGAAGTTATCCTGGTATGAATACCAGTTGCCATCTTTTGACTTAAATACATCAAGATAACGGTCTGTTCCCCATGCATTTTCCTGACCCGGCGTTACATTATCTCTTCCTTCTCCTACAAAAATCATATAGGTCTCCGGACGCTTTTCTCCGCCAAATAAAGTTGTTTCAGGTATATAATAAGGACCTCTGTACACAGAGAAGGTGTACGGTGCACCCGGATCTTGATATTGCTTCTTGTAGTCTGCACCAAGATAGCTCAAATATACATTGTTCTTTCCAATGGTGTTCTTTAAGTATGGATTCTCATTCGTTGCGCCCTTCATGCTTGTCACCGCCTGCTGCCACTCTGCATTCGGTATATCGTAATTTCCATTCAGATACTCAAATATCTGTCGAAGCTCCTGAATCTGAGGGTCCTTTTCACCATTCGGATCACCCGGATTATTGTAGCCCTTGAAGCTGGCTGCTGCGAGTACCGTAGCTGCCATTGTATTAAATCCAATACCATTTTTCTCATCTTTTTCTTCGAACGTGTATCCGGATGCTGTAGGATTACATTCGCCCGTAAGAGGAATCGTCTTAATACCTCTTAAAGTGTTCGGAATCTTATTTACCGTATAGGTTCTTACTTCCAGCCATGTCTTTCTCAGCAGTCTTATTATCTGATGAGATCGTATATCCCAGTGCCTTCAACTCTTCTGCCGATGTGGTTTCCGTATTGATCGTAAAGGATACTTTTCCCCACTTGGCGGTGTCTTCATAAGTCACATCTTTAGCCCAATCGAAACCGTTATCTTTAAGACCTTCCACTTTCACTGTACAAGTATACTCCTTTCCGTATTTCTTCGCGGTAATTGTTGCACTACCATTTTTCTTTCCTGTTACAAGTCCCCTGTCGGATACATCAGCCACACTTTTGTCACTTGACGACCACTCAACACCATCTACATTGGTGGAGCCGTTCATGAGATAAAGTGATAATGTACCTGACACATTTATTTCAGCTGATGTCTGGGATATTGTATAATTAGGAGCCGTTACTGTTATAGTACATGTAAGTATAGCGGTTATTGTCGCCTGTCCCGGATAATTAGCCGTCACAAGACCTGCGGATACCGTTGCTACATTATTATCGCTTGAGCTCCATGACACTCCCTGGACTGCGTTACCATTATCAGTAACATTTAACTGAACTGTATTACCAACTTCAACACTTGCTGAGGTCTGGGAAATTGCATAGCTATGCGTTACCTCTGTGGTATTGTTGTTAGTATTGTTATTAGGATTATTGTTGTTATTGTTGTTATTGTTGTTATTGTTGTTATTGTTGTTATTGGTATTAGTGTTGTTATTCGATGTACTATCCGCCTTCACTGTCACCTTACAAACATATTTTTTCTTTTTATAGGTTGCAGTGATGTTAGCTTTACCTGCTTTCTTACCTTTCACTTTACCGCCACTTACTGTAGCAACACCATTATTACTTGTTTTCCATTTTACACCCTTAACCTTTTTCTTACCCTGTTTAAGTGTCAATGTCTTTGTTTCCCCTACAGTAATTGTAGCTTTCTTTGAAGACAGCTTAATCTTAGCCGCCGCATCAGTCTTAGCCGGCACAGCAAC
>CAJOLO010000289.1 GCA_905235345.1 uncultured Lachnospiraceae bacterium | reverse complement strand
GTTCTTTCCGAGATAAGAAGAGTATTAAAAACAGGTGGCACCTTCATCTGCAGTACTTATGGTTCCGCACACATGAAGGAGGTTACCACCCTTGTTCAACAATTCAACAGTTCTATAATTTTATCCGCAGATAAATTGTATGAAAGATTCGGTCTTGACAACGGTGCGGCTCTGCTCTCACCCTACTTCTCTTCTATTACCAGACATATATATGAAGATGAGCTTGTGGTCGACAATGCAGAACCTCTTATTGAATATATCCTCTCCTGTCACGGAAACCAGAACCAGTATCTGCTTGACCGCTACAAAGATTTCCGTACATATGTGGAACGAAAGACGAAAAACGGCTTTCACATCACAAAATATGCAGGAATCTTCACCTGTATCAAATAAGTCCCGATATCATCAAGACTCGCTTGTCATCCCCCTGCCTACTCTTCACTTAAAGAAGAGGGATTCCTCCGACTAAGTTAATATATATATCAGGTCTCAACACAACTATAGCACAATCAGTTATGTCCCTGTAAAAGTGCCTCGTCTCTTGCCCTGGGCTTTCCTGAGAACTTGGTATATTTCCCAAGCCATGTAAGTTCAACCGTTCCCGTAGATCCACTTCTCTGTTTTGCAATAATTATATCTGCAATTCCCGGTTTAGGGGAATCTTCTTTATGATAATAATCATCACGATATATAAACATAATAACATCCGCATCCTGCTCGATGGCTCCCGACTCACGAAGGTCTGACATTACAGGCTTATGATCCTCACGACTGTCAACCGCACGATTAAGCTGTGACAATGCGATTATCGGAACATCAAGCTCCTTTGCAAGATTCTTAAGCGAACGGCTTATGGAAGAAATCTCCTGCTGACGGGACTCACTTCTTCCCGAACCATTCATAAGCTGAAGATAATCAATAACGATTAGTCCTATATTCTTTGTCTGCTTTAATTTTCTGCATTTTGATCTTAATTCTCCAATTGTTATACCGGGAGTATCATCTATATACATAGGTGTTTCACCAACAGTATATGTTGCATTCATTATATTCTCCCAATCGGCATCCAGCAGTTGTCCGGTTCTTATCGACTGTGAATCCACCATAGATGTCATCGCTATCAGACGTGTGACAAGCTGCTCCTTACTCATCTCCAGAGAAAATATCGCAACAGGAACATCAGCAACCATTGCAGCATGTAATGCTATATTAAGAGCAAATGCTGTCTTACCCATAGCAGGTCTTGCCGCTATCAGTATAAGCTCCGATCCGTGAAGACCCGAAAGCTTTCTGTCAAGATCATCAAAGCCTGTCGGAACTCCGGTAATCTCACTTCCCTTTTTGGCAGAAGCCTCTATAGTATCAAGAACATTAAGTGCAATCTGCTGCATCGGGGCAAACTCCATACCGGTACTTCTTTTCTGGGTTATATCAAAAAGCTCCTTTTCAGACTGTTCCAATATATCATTGACCGGATTCTCTGCCTCATAACACTGTGCCATGGTCTTTTCGGAATATTTGATCATCTTCCTTAACACAGCTTTATCCTGAACAACTCTCGCATACTCTGCGGCATGGCTGGTGAACTGCACTGAATCCATAATCTCAGCAATGAACACCATATTCCTGACATTCTCAGGTGCATTCATCTCTTTTAATTTATTGCTTACAATAGCAATATCTATCGGTTTTCCTTCATCATATAAACTTATGATTGCTGAAAAGAGCATTCCGTATTCATTGTAATAAAAATCATCCTTAGTCAATATATCATACACGTCTGCTACGGCAGCTCTGTCTAAAAGCATAGCACCTATTACTGCCTTTTCTGTATTACTGTATTCTCATCCATAATCTATCCCATGCCTTATCGTATTTATTTCAAGACTCGCTCGCGAGTCTTGACGCGGGATTTGCGTCAGCTGTGCTGACATATTTCATATGCAAATCCCTGCGCATCCTCGCGGAGCGTATATCTCAGACGGAGATTGAACCCCGCCTGAGGCAAGTTTCCTGCCTACACCTATGCTTTGCTTAGAGGCGGGGGTCATCTCTGTCTGAGATATAATCAGTTTACTCCTTACCCTCAACAATAACCTTAAGACCTGCTGTTACCTGTGGATGAAGCTTAATCTTAACATCATATTCTCCGACAGACTTAAGAGCATCCTTTAACTGCACCTTCTTCTTATCAACATCGATTGAAAGCTGTGCCTTGATCTCTTCTGCAATCTCCTTAGACGAAACTGAACCGAAGCTCTTTCCGTTAGAACCGACTTTAATTGGAATTGTAATCTTAGAGTCCTCAATCTTCCTGCAAAGCTCACGTGCAGCCTCAAGATTCTCGGCAGCAATCTTGTCATCATTGGCCTTCTTTAACTTGAGATCGTTAAGATTCTTATTAGTAGCCTCTAATCCAAG
>CAJOLO010000288.1 GCA_905235345.1 uncultured Lachnospiraceae bacterium | reverse complement strand
GGGTGCGCTACAAAAATGTACTATCCAAGCATTACTGGAAGAAATACATCTTTTGGTCAGAGGGATACTTTGCTTGCAGCATTGGAGAAGTGTCATCTGCAACCATCGAAAAGTATATAGCTGAGCAAGGCTAAGAAAGGAGAAGCGGCTCCTCCCATCTGCTAAAGCAAATGGGTTTCCGCCGCTAAATTATTTTATGAATACTTTTTAGAAATTCTATGAATTAATCAATTGTCTTTCATATATATTAGAATATTTTTCTGTGATATCACTAGGCAACTCGAAATGTTGATAATCTTTTCGATTTATCCAATCTCCTCCCCACTCAAAACCCTTTTCTATAAAGAGTCTATAACACAAATCTCCTTTTTCTATCTTATAATCAAAGTTTAGGGTTCTATCTAGATATGTTGATGCTGTGGCAGGTTCTATTATTTCTTGTTTTGTGCCATCATCGTTAGTAATAATTTTGTGATAAGGATTATATAGTGGATTGATATCTATTGCCATACCAAGTCCATGTTTTGAAATTATATTAGTATGTGATATAAAGCGAAAATTAAAACAAGATGAGTTATTATCACGCATCATCATCTCATCATCAGCTAGATAATTATCAGGAAGCACTATCCTCTCTATTGGATATCCTGCCTCAAATAGCTTCTCAAAAATCTCCAGAACATCTTTAGCAATTAACTTATGTACAACCATTTCTCCTTGGTGAATATTGCCTTTTTTATCTTTATGAAGAATAAGTAGATAGCGAAGATCCTCTTTTGGAACAATACAATCTTTCTTGTAGGTGTTTCCAGCTTTCATCCTATTAAAAAGGTCATCAGATATTTCATTGATGGAAAAAATTTCTTTATAAGTTTTATGAATATTTTTATCTTTCATAATAGTATTTGTATTTTTTCTATTTTTCTTGCTTTTTTATGTTTGTAGCACTTCTTTCATCGCTAGTCCTTCTTTATCATTTTTAATGCAAATAGAGATTTTTATCAACAATCAAAACTTTCTAAAATAGTATGCCATGTACTTATTTCTCTATCTAGTGCTCTACACTATGATGTATCAGATTGTTCAAATACTTTTCAGCGTTCAAATACTGAATATCTTCTACTTCATCATTTGTTCCATTGTAGATGACATATTTTTCTTCGATTGTACCATATTGTTTCTCTTTCTTGCTCGTCCGGATTGCTTTCTTACAGTGCTACGCTCATTCTCTATCGGGAATTATTGTATATCTCCTCAAGTTGATCTCCATCCCACGAGACAGTATCAATCTCCTGCTGTTTATACGACACAAGATGTGCAAAACCCTCATTAAATGTGTTTGAATCAAGTTTCTCAGTATATTGGCTATTATCTTCTGCTTTTTCGATATCAGAAAATACATTGGCCACAATCACATAGGCTTGTTGCCAATCCAGAAATAATCCGTATCAATGCCTTCTTCATTTAACGTAAGCGCCACCTCGGAAAATGCCGTATAAGTACAGCCTTTCTGATGCGGACTTCCGATTACCAGTAATACCTTCATTTCTCACATCCCCTTTTTCTTTCTATTGATTTTACTCAGCCCATATACCGCAAGACATCCTGTCATCATAAACAAAACCATAATGGCCAGGTAATCAAGGAAGAAGAACGCCCTAGGCTCACTATAATCAAAGAAAGCAAACATTGTGCTTCCCGACATATACCCCGGAAAGCCACGCTTTATGAATGCTACGCATCCGTAGATAGATACGCAAGCGGAGACCGCACAGACTGCCGCAAATATCCTTTTCCTCTTCATCAACAGCTTTCGGAGCGGAACCACCAGATGTGTTCCGGCATGAATGCACAGTAAGCACATAGCCCCAGTATGCCAGCATCATATGAATGCTTCTTGCCAATGATGAAATCGGAAATACCGGGAGAAAGGTATACAGGTGCTTGGACATCAGAACACCACATAGCGGTTGCAGAACCATAAACACAAGCAGCAGCAGATTCAGAACAGTCTGAAATATCTTTTTGACATTATATTTCCCCGTCATCAGCGCGCCATACCATTTCCTGTTTATAATATGATGAACGATAAACAACACGAAGATCAGCGTTCCGACCACCTCATGGAACGTCTCACCAATCAGGGAATACGCCATCAGAAGCGGGAGCAGCACCGTCATGGAGATATCGATTATGATTCGTAACTTGTTCTTCATACTCTGTCTTCATACCGGACAAGACGGGAGCTCTACCGCCTGTCTTCACAGCTTTCCATATTCCTCATCGGAGACAGGCTCACACCACTCCGTAGAACATTTTTCGCCCGGTACTTCAACTGCAATATGCGAAAACCAGCTGTCCGCTTT
>CAJOLO010000287.1 GCA_905235345.1 uncultured Lachnospiraceae bacterium | reverse complement strand
AACTTATGTATATTCTATGAATATTTGAAGCTATGTCAAATGATGCAATACACTTCAATTAGCTATGCCCACAACAAGATTTCATTCAAAAGTTTTCAATCTGCTTATCTGCTTCCGTAGCCGGTTCAGATCTCTGCTGTAGTAAGAGCGGATCTCTAACTATCTGTTTTACCATCCTTCAACTCCCGATATATTTTCTTGTCGGCTCCTTACGCTCTCCCGGCTTTAGGCCAATCACGTTTTTTATCTGCTCTGCTGTTGCGATTGGATATACATCCATAATGTGCTTTGCAATCCGCTTGGCAGATTCATCAGGATCCTCTTTATAGGCTGATGTCACATAATCGTAACCCCACAGACTCTCAGGCGTTGCATAAACAGCTATCAACCAACCATATTCTTCTCCTTTTTTATTTGTTCGCTACCGAAAATCTCTCATGCACAGATACATCTGCATTTGAAGGCTCGTGATTGTTCCATCAAATCCTTTTTCACCGTCTTTTCCAAAACCTGCCTTTGCCTTCCGGTCATTTGAAAAATATTCCGCATCCATGAAATCTTCTCTACCACATATTTATTTTAATCACAGCAAATACTTCTTCATCGCATTCTCTACATAATCAATTACACTTTTCCACTCTAGATCCCCCACATAAAAATTGTTTTTCTGAAACTGCCCCCAAAGCTCTGCCATATGTAAATCATCAGATACCAAATGTAATGTAGTTTCTATATCATCCTTGGTAAAAATAGTTTTCCTCTTTTCACAGGTAGCAGAAAATGCATCGTATAAAACATGCTTTTCTATCTGCTCTCCATAGAAGTTCATGATACTGTAAACATCATAATAATCTCTTAATCTGGTATTCGCGATTCCTCTGTTTATAATTGTCTGCATTTTCTCAGCGAGCAATGTTTCTATATTATATGTCAGAACGGAAATCGTTCTATCCTCTAACATTAATTTATAGTCGTATTCTACCGCCTTTGGTGTTATCACATCATCTGTAGAAATGTCGATTTTGATTGGCTGACGCATCCTGTCCAGCGTAGCTTCCAGCATTACACGAATACCCGGATAATCAAATTCATCCATAATAATTCTCGTGCTTTTAATTTGAAAGCTAACATTATCTTCCAGCTCAATGTTACATATTTCTTCAATTATCCTCTGCACATCAACCTCATTTAATGGTAATGCTTCTACTGTTGTATCAATGTCCATCGTAGCTCGCATATCTACACCAACAATTGCCGCTACCAACATTCCACCCTTAAGGATAAAATTATCTCTATATGAAGATATAGATACTCTTTCCAGAAATCTTTCCATCATAAAATTTCGAATTAGCGTAGTCGCTTTATTGCTGTTCCCATTCGAAATATTTCTCACCTTATCTTTTAATTGTCTTGATGAACTAATCACACTAACACCTCCACGTACTTCATCACTTCATCTCGAATTCCCATCATATCCGCATATACAATCAGTTGTGATAGCTTTTTATCCTTCGATGACATATATTCCTTGATAGCCGTTTGAAATACTTGTACTTCATACTTATTACGATTCATTATCAAATCGCAAATGCAACGCTCCTTATCGTAAACCTTAACCAAATTTCCACTGCTGGATGCAATCTCACAAATTCCTATTTTGTATAAATCCGGTGCAGCATATTTCACCGAAACATCAAAATCATTATCCTTAAGATGGCTCGCATTATATCCCTGTGGCACAGTAACACACACAGATGAATACTCCCTATCTGTCAAACCGTGCAAATATAGTGCTGTTTCTCCGGAATAAATAATCGCACCATTTCTTTGTTGCAAAATGAACAGCTCATCCGGCCACACATCATCCGCTATATACCTCTTGAGACTTTCTCCATACCGTGTTCCTTAATATATTTTGCAACATAGGTCCTGGAAATATCTTCACTACACACCAAAGAGGTAATAAGATAACCATTATATTTTTCAATAAAATTTTCAATTTTTTCTTTTTTTGTCACTCTTTTCACCTCCATACTTTACTTCTACGCTTTAATTATATGATTTGAAAGCGAGAAAGTAAACTCTTTTTTAATTTTTTGACCTATATATCTTTATTTTTATCCATAACACAAAAAGAGGATATCTTCTAAATTTCTTTAGAAAATAGCCTCTAAGTAGTACTTTCTCTATTCGATTCTCTTTTCAGTTAGTCATTATCTGCTATGCTGTCGCGATTGGATATACATCCAAAATGTGCTTTGCAATCCGCTTGGCAGATTCATCAGAATCCTCTTTATAGGCTGATGCCACGTAATCCATGTGCCGTTTTCATTGCCCATTGCCTCAGTAAATATCCTCCAGATATTCTTCTATCGCACCCTCTATTCTTTCATCGACATTGTTTTCAAAACACATATAAAGGGACACCGGACAAATAAAGCATCGCCGCCGGGCTTCTCAAAAAGAAGTTCAGCGGCGTTTAGGTCTATAATTTCCGGAAGTTAATGTTCAGAAACTCTTCAATTCCGGGAGTTTTCCTTATCTTTCCTGTATTCCTCGTACACCTTCTCCACATCATAGTCAGGAGAAAATGCTATCGCAGCTTCATACATAGGTCTGATATCATCAATCTTTTCTTCCAGATCATCTGCTATTCTTCAACTCCCGATATATTTTCTTGTCGACTCATTTCATGCTTCAACAATCGAATACTGGAATGATTATTATGGTGTGGCGTTATTATTACACGAAACGCACGCGAGCGTTTATCGTGCGTTTTCGTGCGTTTATTTGCCTATATAAGCTCCTTATCCAACAGAAAATCAATCAAATTGATATTCAAAATACCATTTTCATCATACCAACGCTTGC
>CAJOLO010000286.1 GCA_905235345.1 uncultured Lachnospiraceae bacterium | reverse complement strand
CCGTCCTTAGATGTGATGATACCAACGGTCTCCGGATATTTCGCGATCTTCTTCTTATGATCTTCATCAAACAACCCTTCCGCTTCTAATTGTGCCTTAAGCTTTATCAACGCAAGATTGGCCGCACCATCTCCGATAGCTGAGATCTGTCTGACCACGAGCTGGGCTTTTCCTGCCGCTTTATATAGATCCAGCTTTCCGATTATCGCCACCTGCTGTCCCTGCTTAAGTTCGAATTTCATGACGGAACGTGCCGTATCCTCCCACATAAAGCAAGGAAGAAGTGCATCATTATCCTTAATGGCAAAGTAATAATTTCTTCCTTTATGTCCGCTGAAATTAGTCACCTCACCCTTGACCATTATCATCTGAAATTCAATCGTATCATTGAAATTCCTGATGATCATATCGTTGACCTGTGACACCGTTTTATAAAGGTCAGAACCACTGCCTCCATCAGCACCATTCCCGCTAAGAGCAGTAGTCCCGCCATCCCTGTCAGTAATAGATGAAGTGCTGACCGCATCTTCATTATCCAGGCCTATATCAGAAAATGACACCTGTCCTTCAAGTACATTATCATTCCCTCCCGTCAAAGGTTCCGGCCCGTTATACCATCTTCTTAATCCATCCGGAAGATCATCTCCCGGATAAAACCAGTATTTTCCGGAAGAATTCCACCTTGCCCCATATGACTTAGCCTCATCTTTTTCCAGATAAGGAACATTTAATTTATACAATCTCTCACCTCTATTTCATAATTTATGCCGCCAGCGGCAGCTGATTCCCATTCCTGTATCCTTTCCTCGCGATATTCCTCTAATGATTTACCTGTATCAGGTATAATTCAACCGAATCAAAAGAGAAGTATTCCCTTACTGCGTATAATACATTTAGATTATCTCCTACTTCTTATTAGTAAATTCTATTTTTTAAACGATTTCCACATTTTACAACTTTAACAAATACTTATACTATTCATTTTTTTACAACAAACGGATGGCTCACACGAGCCATCCGCCACTATTTATCTGCCACTTCTTCTAATACCTTAAAATCACAGCAGAACTTAACCACCTTTCCGGTTGCCATCTGTTTATCATACAATTTGTTGGCTTTTCCGATAACTTCATCAATTATCTTCAAGCAAAAAGAATATTCCTTATTTAGCAAATCCTTATATTTCTTGACATCGTCGGTATCCGTGTCATCCGGATTAATATTAACTCTACTATAAACACCATCCACAATAGGAATCATCTTCTTGATATCCATAATAGAAAGAATATGCTTTACATCATCATCTTCTGTTGCCACCCAAATATCTCCTTGTCCCATACTGGACTTCTTCGCCATCTCATAAACCAAGTAGCATTCTTTATCGACATTTTTCCACGTCTTATGCTTTTCCTTGGCTGAAGATAATGGAATTACATATTTTCTATCATTTTTATTTATCAGAATTCCTATGTATGGCTTATTCTCATATCCGCTTGGCTTGTAATATACCTCTGAGCATGCATCATGCAGCTTTTTGAGGTAACCCTGGTCAATGTTGATAAATGTCACCTTTCCCTCTAGTGTAAACATAATACTGCTCCTTTGTATTTTCGTCTAAAAAATGTGGGAAGACTAAGCTTCCCACTCGTTAATGTTCATCTCTTTACGGATTGATTACCGAAGGTTAATGGAGACCCTCTTTAATGTTCATCTTTTCTATGGTTCAAGACCATAAGGTTAATGGAAACCTCTCTATAATTATAATATGACAATTAACAGGCTGTGTCAACTGCAAATTATATATTTATTTTAGCCAAAATCAATGGCGTTATTCATCGCATACATCTAACATTCCCTGAGTCTTTTCGACGTTACATCTGTCTTAATATCACACCACACTTTTCCACAATTCCATGTTCCTGATACCAGCGTTTCCTTGTCCAAAATTTAGGGCCCCGCATTGGCTCGTAATAACGATGGTGATAATGCTGTTTAGAAGGCAGTTCCAAATACACTTTCGAATAATTTTCATATACATATCCAAAATCAAAAAACATCCTCAAAATTCACACCATAATAATTCCAAAATCCTCTATGTTCATATAATGACTTTCTACATTTGCCACATCTGCATGTCGATCTTTTGGGGAATACGGTATACCCACGGCTGAAAAACATTTTTCGAAAAATCCATTCACCTGCTCCTGCATATCAACATTGAATTTAACAATATCCATTCTATTTCCTCTCCTTCTCAATCACCCTTATTACCCTTGGTCTGTTATATCGCTGCATTATTACAAACATACTTTCCACACTGGAAGATAAAATCGATGTGATAAAAAACACCCAAAACGTCCCCCAGATTAAAGTAGCTAATATTGGCACAAAACATAATACCACTATAATTGAATGCACCACTTCCGACTGGCACATTGCTCCTGCAATTTCTTCCCATGTATGTATTTTTAAATCCAACATTTCCGGTGCAAAGGTAGGCATTTTATCTTTCCACTTTTTTACTCGCAACACTTCATACAAGCGCTTTTCAAATTTCTTTTCTTGAAACCATTTTCTTTTATAATTAAATCTGTTGTGAAAGATTCCATTCACAACATATCCCACAGCCAAACGCATCAAAAAATGATAGCTAATCGTACCAAATGTAATCGCTATGCTCAATATCACAGTATTGGGACTGCATTGATAAATTAGCGTAAAGATAATTGTTAACACTACAAGAACCAATGCAGAAATCTTAATCGTTTTTGCAAACATGCCGGTCTCCTTTTCACGAAAGATGCATCAAAACAACAACTCTCGATATATAATAAATAACACTTACACTCATATCACCATTATATCATCTGTAAAACACGACTACAACTGACAAAGGAGCCCGAGATAGCGTAACCAGCGTAAAAACACTTGAAAAAAACAGGGAAATATGTTACAAAAGTATGGGGAGCTTGTATTCAGGCTGAGAGGAAGACAATTGAGCCTTCGACCCATAACCTGATTTGGATAATGCCAACGTAGGGACATACTTGACCGTAATTTGCGGGAGGACTGTTTTTGCAGGCAGTCCTTCCTTTTTTATGTTATCGCATAATACCCGAAACTTTAGTCATATAATATGCGTGCGTTAGCAAACTCATCTTCCTTATGTAATTCAAGCTCATAAGGAAGAATGAATTAGGAGGACTTATAATGTTAAAGGTAAACGGAAAAGAACGCGATTTATCCGGAAAAACAATAAGTGAACTTTTAGTAATCGAAGGTCACAAGGAAACACAGGTCGTTGTCGAACTCAATCTGGAGATTATTCCGAAGACCGAATATGACACCACGATACTTGCGGATGACGACGTAGTCGAGATTGTGATGTTTATGGGTGGCGGCTCATATACGATTATTTAATATCTATATGTGTTTGCGAAACTCCTTATTTGAATCTATTGTGCATATTATATAGATTCCATAAGCAGACCTTGGCGCAGGCGTTGGTACTTACATGAGTGTGTAACACGAATTTAGTACCACTACGCCGGAGACGGAGTGCAATGCCTGAGACCTTAGCGAACGGAGTGAGCTTAGTTCGAAGGTATGCTTTAGCTCGTGTCTGCGATGGAACTATATAATATGCACAAATGAAAAAATGTAAATCGGAGTTTCGCAAATACCTATTTAATATCTACTTTGAAAGGACTACTATAATGGAAAACAACGATAAACTTATAATTGGCGGTCATGAATTTAATTCCAGATTCATCCTCGGTTCAGGAAAATATTCCCTTTCCCTCATTGAGGCCGCTGTAAAATATGCAGGTGCGGAGATCATCACCTGCGCTGTAAGACGTGCTAATACTAATGAACATGAGAATATTCTTGACTATATTCCGAAGGGCATCACACTTTTACCGAATACCTCAGGCGCCAGAACCGCCGAAGAAGCCGTACGTATCGCAAGACTGGCAAGGGCACTTGGCTGCGGCGACTTCATTAAGATTGAGATTATGCGGGATACCAAGTATCTTCTGCCTGACAATGCAGAGACGGTCAAGGCAACCGAGATACTTGCCAAGGAAGGCTTTGTGGTAATGCCCTATATGTACCCCGACCTTAATACCGCAAGAGATCTAGTAGATGCAGGCGCTGCTGCGGTTATGCCGCTTGCTTCTCCGATTGGGTCGAACAAAGGACTTGCAACCAGAGATTTTATTCAGATACTCATTGATGAGATAGACCTGCCTATCATCGTAGATGCAGGCATCGGCAGACCTTCTCAGGCCTGCGAAGCCATGGAAATGGGGGCTGCTGCGGTAATGTCCAATACAGCTCTTGCTACGGCAGGTGACCTTCCCATGATGGCAGACGCATTCCGACAGGCGGTTGAGGCCGGCAGAAAAGCTTATCTCTCAGGCCTTGGAAGAGTACTGACAAGAGGAGCTTCCCCCTCAGACTCTTTGACCGGATTTCTAAGAGATGATGATGTCCGCTAAATGACTTTCAGGTGTTTGCGAAACTCCTTATTATGATTTAATCTATTGTGCATATTATATAGATTCCATAAGCAGACCTTGGCGCAGGCGTTGGTACTTACATGAGTGTGTAACACGAATTTAGTACCATTACGCCGG
>CAJOLO010000285.1 GCA_905235345.1 uncultured Lachnospiraceae bacterium | reverse complement strand
AGAATTTGTGTCTGTTTTTTGATTTCCATGTTCCCATAACGGCAGTATAACACAAACCGATACTTTTGGCTACCTTAACCCACCGTCTAAAGCCAGTGGAATTGCGGTAGCCTTATTTGCAATAATTACTAGGAATTATCTCGATAAAAAATATAGATAATTCCTAGTAATAATGAATTAGTAAGAAATAAGTGTTGATTAATGATAGATAATTCCTGTGGATTATAAATTTTTTGGAATTAGGTGTGCAGATAATTGAGATAATTCCTTTCGATATTTGATCAATCTTGTATCTATGAAGCATAGCTGAATAGATACGTTATTATTTTGATAAGACGTGCTTTATATCTGAGGTGAAAAGCAGCAAGCCTATATAAAGTAAGATTGTATGGCAAAAATACTCCTGTTGTGATAAAATTATAAATATATAAAGTTTGTAATGGGGTGCGCATGAGCTTTTGGCATGAGAATACGTTTTTCATGAACTTTAAGAATCATATTGTGAAGTGGTATCAGACGGTATTGCTTCCGGTTTTTCATATTGATAACAGTGGCAGCGTACAGAAGTTTAATAATGAAGGGGAGGATCCTCAGACTAAGGTTGAGATTGAAAGAGCCGACAAGAAAAAGAAAGAAGATAAGGAAAAGTCAGTCCCAATGCCGGGAGCGGGCAGCCGGGCAACTGATGTGTCTGAGGATGCACAGGCGGTTCTTGACAGAATCAATAGTGATCGCGAGGGGAAGTATTTAGATGAAGTTGAGAAGGCCAGACGAGAAGCTGATGAGACGAGACGTAAGGCTGCGGAGGATGCAAGGCTTGCTTCTATCATGGATGCCAATAAGGTGGATGTGGATTCATTTATAGCACAGGGCAAATCTGCAGCGAAGGAGGCTGAAGATATGCGGAGGGCACAGGAGATAATAGACAGACTTAATCGTGAGGCTGCGGAGGATGATGCAGCAAAGCAGGCTGAAATTGATGCAGCTATGGCTGAAGCTTCTGAGAAATTCGGAAACTGAGGTAGAAAAGGCAACATAAGGAGCGGGAATATGAGAATCGGACTGACACAGATGGATATTGTCTGGGAGGATAAAACGGCTAATCGGAAGAGAGTGTGCAAGCTGGCTGAACAGGCGGCAAAGCAGGGCGTGGAGGTGCTGGTTTTTCCGGAGATGACATTAACGGGATTTACCATGAATACAGAGCTTGCGGGTGAAAAGTTGTCAATATCCGAAACACTGGAGTTTTTCAAGGATATATCCGTCGGTTATAATATGGCAATTGTGTTCGGCATGGTTGAGGATTCCGGCAAGGGATATTATAATAAGCTGATGGTGGTTTCCGAAGGGTGTGTCATATATGAATATGACAAGATTCATCCGTTCAATTATGGTGAGGAAGGAAAACATTATATTGGCGGACGCAAAGTGAAAAATGCAGAACTTAAAGGATTTGGATTTTCCGGATTCGTATGCTATGATCTGAGGTTTCCGGAGATATTTCAGGCAGTGGCAGATGAGTCTGACATTATATATGTTATTGCCAACTGGCCGAAAGAAAGAGTACTTCACTGGGAAAGTCTGCTAAGGGCAAGAGCGATAGAGAATCAGTGTTTTGTAGTGGGTGTAAACCGCATAGGAAGAGGTAATAACATTGAATATGTCGAAAGCTCGGCAGCATTTGATCCTTTGGGAGAGCGTCTCACGAAGATACATGACGAGTCGGAGCTTATGGTTGTGGATGTCGATAAGGATTATGTGAAAGATGTGCGAAGGAAGTATCCCTTCAGACAAGATAGAAATACAGAGTTTTATGAAACACTATATCATATTAATGTATGATATTTTCAAATAATGAATAAATATCATTGTATTAGATAAGATTTAACAATATAAAAACGAAAGCGAAAGATAAATCTTTCGCTTTCTTAATGAGGGGGGAGAATTCGGGTACAACTTAATGTACCCGTATGAAAAGTTCTTACAGTAAAGACTATAATAAAAAAATGTGAATAAATGGTGAAGAAAATATATTTGTTTTGTGAAAGAAGCGTGAACAAAAAATCTTATCTTTTCATTTTGAATTGTATTATGTATAATAAGGTTGAAAAAAGAAAATTCATGTAGATTATTGCGGATGAAACAAACGTAGAAAAGGAGAAGGTTATGACAAGGAAACAGACAAATGGTTTGATCGTGGCTGCAATCATATTCGTTGTGGCAGGAGTGATCAGTGTATTGACCAATGCATTATCCTCAAAGCTTACTAAGGACAATGAGGAAAAGTCCGGGAACAGTTTTAACAGTATTATGGAACAGCTTTATGGGAGTGATTCACTTGCACTTTCCGATATGCCGATGACGGAGGATTTTATAGCTGTTGTTCCTATTGAAGGAACTATTCAGGCATCGAGTGGGACTACAGGTTTATATGCTCAATCAA
>CAJOLO010000284.1 GCA_905235345.1 uncultured Lachnospiraceae bacterium | reverse complement strand
CAACGCAAAGGAAGAGCAGGCTTCCATCGCAGGACTCCCGTACCTCGACTACGGGGCACGACTCTACGACCCCGTCATCGGAAGATGGTTGCAGCAGGACCCGATGGCGGAGAAGTATCCGCACCTGTCGCCGTACAACTTCTGCGGGGGGAATCCAGTATGGTTTATAGACCAGACAGGAATGGATATTTGGGAAATAAACGATCAGGGTAAGATAGTCAATCACATAAAAGATAATAAACAAGATGCTTTTTATATGGTTGATAATAATGGAAACCGAACATACACGACCGATGCAGATGGAAATAAGCATTATAACTCTATCGCATTTATATATGGCACAATTACCGATTCCAAAAAGTCTGGGTGGTTTAGGTCTGCTACAAGTTTTGCCGTAAACAGTGAATCTTCGGGGGCTGAACTATTCAAATTCTTTGCTGATAATACAAATATAGAATTCGGATTGATAAACACACAAAGCAATGGTTCAATCGTTATGACCAATCATAATGAGAGTTCAGTCAGAGCAAGTGCAACATCAAAAAGTATAAGTGATGAAGGACAAACTGTTACCTCTGTCGTACATAACCACCCACACAATTCCAATCCGTCAGGATTTCGAAAGGGTGATACGAGAGGTGATAAATTCGCAGCAAAACTACTAACTAATTCTCATGGTTATCAAGTTGGACATTATGTTTATCAACCCGGAACAGGTAATTTAGTTGCCTATGATGAAAAAAGCATTATCGGTTCTATGCCTTGGGGTTTTATCTTCGCACCCTCAAAAGCAAGAATAATCCCTGTATTACCTATAAGATATTATCCTGGTGTTGGTTTACCCCCGCCTTAATTGGTTATTTATGAGAGCAAGAAGAATTATCAAGATTATGTTTATGGCTTGTTGTTTTGTGTCCTGTCAGTTAAACTCAGGCGACAACAACATAGTACTCACTGATTTTACAAAGGATTTGATTTCCCTTTATATAAACGATACTTTAAACATAGACGTAAAATACAGGAAAGATGAGATAATAGTTACTGCTGTAGAGGATACTGCATATCATCTTCTCTCTGTTTTTGCTAACAACCGGAAAGAATCCAAGTATCGTGGAGAAGGTTATATAGGGCAAACTTTGTATTTGGGGCATTCAGTAAGAGTATTTGGCGATGAGAATCCGATGTTTTATTCTGTTACTGAGAGAATCAAAAAACAGAAACGAAGTAAGGTTGATTATTCGATATATGACCCTAATGTTTGGCAAGTTTGTTTCAACAAAGACGAGTCTTTCAATAAATGGAGGACCTACAAAACTACACCAAATGAAG
This sequence comes from uncultured Lachnospiraceae bacterium, assembly GCA_905235345.1. Classification (GTDB taxonomy): domain Bacteria; phylum Bacillota; class Clostridia; order Lachnospirales; family Lachnospiraceae; genus CAG-590. The sequence continues at coordinate 2,239 of CAJOLO010000284.1, read as the reverse complement.
ATATATCGGAGATACATAAACTGGCAGTAAAATATTTTAAAGCATCACAAACCACAACAAACGATATTTATAAATCATATGAAGTAGAGAATGAACCTATATTTGTTTTGGGCGAAGACGTTTTAAGAGAATTAATCGCATCAAACTTCACGAAGCATAAACAGGGTAATTTCGATGCTATTCCATTAGCCGTCAACATTATCGTAGATGAAAAAGGTAAAGCCACGTTCAAGGAAATTGTAAAAAGTTCAAATGATACTGAATTGGACAATGAAGCGATAAGGGTTGCTAAAATAATATGTCAATACGATTTTATTCCTGCATCACACCGAGGAGAAACCGTTAAAGCTATCTATCCGATTCTTTTTTTGAGAAGTGATATTACACCGGAGTAATATAAACTATAACCTGCTTTCTTCGCTTGCTTCAAAGCTTCCTCGTTTGTTCGGCAGTAATGAGTGATCATGCTGCGAAGATAAATGGAGGATGTGCCAAAGTGTGGGAGAAAGTGAGTATCTTTATGGCACAAAACACAATACCAGAATGTCCAACTACGTCCGTCACGGTCCTCGAGCAGAAGAACGACTATTACGCCTACGGGGAGAGGGTAGCAGACAGCACCATGCAGACGACATCAATCAACAGGTGGCGGTATAACGCCAAGGAGGAGCAGGACTCCATCGCCAGCATCCCATATTTGGATTACGGTGCAAGGCTCTACGATCCCGTGATCGGCCGATGGATGCAGCAGGACCCGATGGCTGCCAAGTATCCGCACCTGTCACCGTACAACTTCTGCGGAGATAACCCGGTGAATTTCGTGGATCCGGATGGGAGGAAGATTGTATTTATCAATGGATTCTCAAAACATTGGATGAAGTCATTTGGATACCTTGCGCCAGGAGTAGACTATTGGTCACCTGAAGTAATCAGAAAGGCGAAAAAAGTCCTAAGGGATGATAAAATCAGTATTGAGAGTATTAATTATCACTTGCTTAGTAGTGCAGCAAAGAGACGTCGTAGTGGATATGAATATGCAAAAGAAAACTATTCTAGATTAGTGTCAGATTTAGATAAAGATGAATCATTTAGGTTTGTCACACATAGCATGGGGGCTGCGTTTGCTGAAGGAATGGCTGAATACTTAAGAGAGCAAGGTCGAATTGTCGACATTATGCTTCATTTCTCTCCATTCCAAGCAGCAGGGGTTGAAGCATCAACGAATCCCGATGTGCTGACTATAGATATTCAAACAGAAAACGATCCTATTTTAAAACTTAGCCCGATGAGTCAGGGGCATATTGTTAATGCAAGAGTTGTGTATGGAACGTCGAATTCAAAAAAAGGAAAGCATATGGAATCAATGTATAAATCTTATTATTGGCAGGAAATCCTTCAGCTTATTAATGATTTTTTAAAGGAGAAGTCAAAATGAGATCATTGGGGAGATATTTATTTTTGCTTGTCATAATTGTTTTACTATTAATAGAGTTACGGTCTATCTTGCAGTTATTTTTTACTAGTCTTGCGATAATCATCGGAGATAGGTGGCAACCAGTTGGATTAGTCTTGTTATGGACTATTGTCGTTCTCTTTGATTTATTTGCAATCTGTTTGTTATTGTGTCGGTGCTATAGACGTTTTAATAGAAAAAGAAAGATTCAGAGGAAGTTGCACCTGTCTTTTTTGAGCAAGGGAGGAAATGAATTATTAATTGCAGTTGCTTCAATTATTCATATTGGGTTTAATATTCTCGCACTAGTTGTAGTATTCTCAGGCATTAGAAGCGGTCTTTTTTATGACACGCTCGGCGTTGTTAATGTTCAAACTACCCTTATTTCTTTTCTCATGGTCTGTGTTTGGATAATCAACATTGTCGTAATTATCTGTTTTCAGATCATTAATGTATTGAAAAGATTCTCTCATTGATGTATTTGCGAATTATAGCCTTTATCTCCATTCTCAACCTGCTAACAGTTCACGGGTCCTTTACCGTGGGCCGTTCATCATGAGGAAGGACAGCACCGGGACCGTATCCCTCGAATGCATCACTGTCCCGGAAGGAATCATCGTACATGATGGCAGTTCCCTCAAAATGATTACATTTGTGAAGGACTGCCTCGGATCGGTGAGGAGCGTGGTGGACCTGTCCGACGGTACGGTCCTTGAGCAGAACGACTATTACGCCTTCGGGGAGAGGGTAGCTGACAGCACTATGCAGACGACATCAATCAACAGG
>CAJOLO010000283.1 GCA_905235345.1 uncultured Lachnospiraceae bacterium | reverse complement strand
TAGTAAGACAAACAGCCGTAACCAGAAGGCAGAATATAAGTATGACCTGTTAGGACGTATCACCACCCAGAAGGATGAGGCTGGAACCATAAGTTATACCTATGACGGTAATGATAACGTGCTGACGGTAACAGAGACGATTGGAACTGCAGCAGAGACAGAAGGAGCCAAGACAACTACTATCACCCGAACTTATGATAAGACAGGCCGAGTAACTTCATATGATGACGGCAGAGGCAATACTATAGGGTATGAGTATGATATTGTAGGAAATCTTGTAACCCTTACCTATCCGAATGGCAAGGCTGTTCATTATTCATATGACAAGAACGGTAACATCTTAACCATGACTGACTGGGAGGGAAGAAAGACTGCATACAGTTATGACGAGAACGGAAGACTTGTAAAGACTACAAGAGCGAACGGAACAGTAGAGACCAGAGCTTATGACAAAGCCGGACGTCTTACCGAGATCCTTGACAAGAATGGTGATACCGAGGTCAACCATCAGGAGTATGCTTACGACAGTTCCGGCAATATAACGGAAGTAAAGCAGTTATATGAGGGAGAACTCAACTTCACAGGCGTTACTTCTGCTGAGATGACCTATGATAAGAATAACCGTCTGGTGACATATAACGGCGAGGACATAAAGTACGATAAAGACGGTAACATGACCTATGGTCCTCTTTCCGGAAAGATGACAGACTTTGTATATGATTGTCGTAACAGACTTGTACAGGCAGGAGATACAAGGTATACATATGATGCGGAGAATAACCGGATCGGTGTCGAAACGAAAGAAAAGAAGATCACATATGTTGTCAATACCCAGCCGGAGTTATCGCAGGTTCTTCTAAGTAAAGAATTAAAAGATAATAAAGAAACTACTACCTCTTACTTCTACGGGAATGGACTTAACTCGCAAGATGATGGTGAGTCATATTTGGTGTACCATTTCAACAACGTCGGGAGTACGATGTCTGTTAGTGATGCTAAAGGAGTAGTTGTTGAGACATATAATTACACGCCATATGGTGAGCTGGTAGATGGAGAGTATCGTGAAGATATACCATTCCTCTACAATGGACAATATGGAGTAACAACTGACGGTAATGGTCTCTATCACATGCGTGCACGTTATTATAATGTAGAAATTAAGAGATTTATTAATCAGGATGTTTTATTAGGAACTCTTGAACGTGTAAGTAGTCTTAACAGATATGCATATGCAGAAGGGAATCCTATTAGCTATCTTGATCCATATGGGTTGGCTATACAAGTTTTACAAGATATTGTTTCTATTGTTTCTGTTACTATTTCAGGATTAAAATTATTATGTTTTATTGCTCCAGAAGCAATGACAGGGATAGAAATTGCTTTGAATATTACTTCGATAGCATTAGACATTATACAGATTGTTAGATATGGTGGAGATAAAGATAGAATAAATGATCTTATTATGGATATTACTTTCTCTGTTTATGAAAAATTATTTCCTTTTTTAGATAACGGTTTAAAAGCGCTTGAGAAGACTAGGGGTGAGACGAAAATTGTGAAATCAGCACGTAAATTGTTTAATTCTGTTGAAGAGCTTTTTGATTTATCAGTTAAATATTTGGTAAATATATTTAAGTTTATGATTGTTAATGATAAATAAAGGGAGGGATGGTTCAATATTTATAGGAGAGATATGTTAATGAAAAAAGAGATAAAACCACACTATATTATAATGTAGATAGCTGCATTGATAGCGGAAATAGCTGAACTTAAGAAGAACAATAAGCCGGCCTGATGAGATAAAGTCATCCTGTACACATATATGTATAGGGTGACTTTATTAATATGACAGTCTTGTCTGCATAAATATGCATCCGAATATCAAGACCGGAAAATTCCTGTAATATCAATAGATATTACATATCTAAATCTTGAAAAACCTGTATATGTCTTATAACCTTGAAGTAGAAGATTACAATAATCTTTTACAAAATTATATGGATAAAAATCAATAATTATGATATTATAATCGTATAGAAAATAGAGATGAGGCTGAATGATTTAGCAAAAGAAATATTGAAAAATGCCGATATCTCACCCATCGGTTTATTTGTTGAAGGATTGAAAAATATATTTATTATAAATTATATTTATTTATGTTGTTTACTATAGATATAGAGATTTTCGTTGAAAAATATGTACGTTTATTCTGATACAACTTTTTTGGGGGGATGTTGAATTGGAAAAGAAAAAACATAGTATAAGTATAAAGGTAGTAACCGCAGTCTATTTTTTTGTGGTTATCATAGTGCTGGCTTACGTAATCGCGAGAGTAGGTTATAATTACTATGAAAATACTGTCATGGATAATTATAAGAAATATACAACAACGGTGTTGAATTATGCATACACCGTTACGGAGAAATATTCCTTTGGGGATATGATCGCTGCACGTGAAATGCCGGAAGAGTATGAACAGATGAGATTGGAACTCAATCAAGTCAAGGAAAATTCCGATATTGATTACCTATATGCTATCTATTTTGAAGATATAAACGATATTTACAGCCTTACATATGCTATAAATACCAAGACGGCAGAGGAACTCAGTAATGGCGGGACTTATACATATCTGGGTACTCCGTGCGAAGAGGGTAGTTTTGAAGATGATATTCTGCATATTCTGCAAGAGGCTGTAATTACCAAAAAGACAGACAGTGGTGTTCTTGATGGATATTCCGAAGGATACGGACATATGTTCAACGGATATAAGGTTATATTTGATTCTGCAGGAAATCCGGCGGGGATTATCTGTGTTGAGATTAATATTATTAGTATCAGAGACGAGCTAAACAGTTATATCAGAAATGTCGCTCTCTTTGTTGTAGGATTTACGTTTATTATAATTATTATATTTGTCGGTATGGCTGAATATTTTTTCAGTTATCCGATTGCAAAGCTTACAGATTCGGTCAGAGGCTTTATCAGGAACATCGGAAATCAGGAAGCCTTAGACGATAATGTCAGAAAGTTAAAGGACTCCGAAGTCACTTTGAGAAGTGAAATAGGAGAGTTGTATTCCACAGTCATTAAGATGGAATCTGATATGGCTGATCAGTACCGTGATATAAGAAGATATTCTGAGAATGTAATGAAAATGCAAGACGGGCTGATCGTATTGATAGCTGATATGGTAGAAAATCGTGATTCGGATACAGGTGATCACATTCAAAAGACTGCTTCCTATGTCCGTATAATCATGGACGGATTGAAACGCAAAGGATATTATTCAGAGCAATTGACACCGCAATATATGGAATATGTCGTGAAATCAGCGCCTCTACATGATACCGGTAAGATCATGATACCTGATAATATACTCAATAAACCGGGCAAATTAACGCCCGAGGAATTTGAGGTAATGAAGACTCATGCCTCATTGGGCAAGGAGATAATTGAAAAGGCTATCAACACCGTTGAGGGAGAGAATTATCTCACCGATGCACGTGACATGGCTGCATATCATCACGAGAGATGGGACGGAAAGGGCTATCCCGAAGGTCTGAAAGAAGAAGAGATACCTTTGTCGGCACGTGTTATGGCTGTTGCGGATGTTTTTGATGCACTTACTTCAAAGCGCGTATACAAGCCTGCATTTACAAAGGAAAAAGCTCTCGAAATGATTGCAGAAGGCAAAGGTACTCAGTTCGATCCCAAATGTGTGGAGGTCTTTTTAGAATCTGTTCCTGATATTGATGTTGTTCTTGAAAAGTACAGAATCACAGATGTATGATCCGGGCGAGGAGATTGCAGAATAATACAAAGTGCTTATAGCAACTCGTAAAATGAGGTATAGATATGAAAGCAATAATCATAGCAATTTTATTTTTGATAGGAATAGCTTTTGCAGCGGTGATACTGTTAAAACTTTTTAAATGGATTCAAGAAAAGATATTAGATAAAGCAGTTGAAGATCTGCCAGCGGATGTTAAGAAAGAGCTTATAAGTAAACCTACATTTACACCATTTCAGGATGACACCCGGAAAGAGCTTCAGCGAAAAAATATGAAAAAAGGAATTATAATTATTGACTTTTGTAATAGGACTCGGCATTTCTGTTATTGAAGATATATCGTTTGTTGTGGTTATGATTGTTGTGGCCGTATTTGCATTTGTTATATTCCTGCTTTTGATAAAAGATTATATTGTATTTAGAGGTAAGGAACTATACGAGGTACGGGCATACTGTGATTATAGGATATATGGACGATACAATACGGCAAGAGTATTTTATTATAATTTTAATACCATGATGATCAAGGGGAATATTAAACAGAATATCTCTGCGGGAAGAGAGTTAAAAGCAGGACAGTTCTGCTATGTTATCGTAAAATCCAGGAAAAATAAACTCGTGATAGTGGATATCTCACCGAGAAAATACGTGAAGGGCATCTCGTCGAACGAATATATGGATTATATGTGTATGAGATAATAATTAAAAGGTTGTATAATTAAAATTTATATGATAGAATAGTCTGAATTGAATATGAAGCAGTCAGGTGTCAGAGCAATTAATTAAATTGATTGGCTCTGGTGAAAAGGGAAACAGGTGTAAATCCTGTGCGAACTCGTCACCGTAATTAAGGAGCTGAAGCCGATATATCACTGGGAAACTGGGAAGA
>CAJOLO010000282.1 GCA_905235345.1 uncultured Lachnospiraceae bacterium | reverse complement strand
TACGGTGCATAAGTACCGGCGGCTCCAAAGCACCTGTTTATGGAATCTGTACAATATGTACAATTCAATATACAATATTAATAAGTTTCGCAATTACCTATCATATTATTATTCGCAACCAAACTCTTCCCGGGCATAGCATTGCGCATCAATCACCTGAGACAATGATGGATGTTTAATGAAACACATTACCACCGATATTAACACCTTCAATACCGTGTTCCTCGGCATACCACGCCGCTTTGAAAGCAAGATTGGGAACATTCCGTTTTCCATCCAACACTTCTCTTGCAACTCCAATACAGCTTACTGCAGGACCTCTGGCAAGAATTACTGCCAGCCTACCAGTTCTCACAGGCTCGAATTGACCTTTAGCATATATTACACCCTCAATGGTATTATCATATCGAGGACTTTCTATCCTGTTCATCACTACACTTCCAACCGCCACCATACCGGGATAATGACTACTGCCAGCTTCTGCTTCGATTATGCCTGCAAGAAGCAACAACTCGTCCTCCGTATATGTATAGGGGGTTTTATAATAATAATCAGTACCATTACCTGTATATACAGTATTATCCGAAGAAGTTGTTTGATTGTATCCGCTTTGCATGAGAAGCATACGTTCCTCGGCTTCCATCCGGGCAATCTCAGTCTCTAACTCCTTAGCAAATTTATTGGCATCATCAGCCTTACTCTTAGCAGCCTCCATAAGTTCTGTCATTTCATCTATCGCCTTCTTAAATCCGGCTTTCTTCTTATCATATACCAACAGTTCTTCTTCACGCTGTTTCTTTAGTTCATTCAGATCATCTCTGTTCTTACTTACAAATTCCATCATAAACTCATATGCAGACATTCTATCATTCAGATAACCGCTTATCCGCTGGGAATATTCCAAGTTATCCGCAATATCCGAAAACTGATCCATATTAAGAAATATGGATAACGGACTTCTATTGCCATCCTCGTACTCCATTCTTATGGAATTATAGAGATGATCCTTTTCCACTGCCAGTTCTTCTTCATATTCAATAAGACTTCGCTCCACATCCGCTATTTTCACATCAAGTTCAGCCAGTTCATTATGGGTCTTCTCGATAAGCCTAGCCTCATCAGAAAGTCTCAGATTCATCTCTCTAATCTCTAATGCAAGCTTCCTGGCTGTTCCAAGGTTTGCATCTGCCTCCTTCTTGACCAGTTCATGCTCACGCTTGAGATCCTGAATGGAGGAGTCGTTCTCGGATGATTCCTGTATCGTTGTTGTCTCCCCTGCATTATCCCGTTCTGCGGATTGCGGCTCTGATACCGATTCCTCCGCGACAGGATTGTCATTCTCTTTCTTCACAGTTTCTGTCGTACCGGAGGTTGCATTCACGAAGGGTGCTTTCACACATACAACCAAACTTATTGTTAATAATACACAGATTATAAAACACAATATACCTGTCAACATCTTATTATATGTTCTATTATGAAATACTTTTTTCCCAATGATATATCTCATGTTATCAAGCCTCACTTTGTATTTCAAAATAATATCATCCAAGCACCAGTCTTATTATCAAAAAAAACATCCGAAAAGAAATATGGCATTCAATACCATATAACCAATCAGATGTCTCTTTATATTATGTATGACAGAAACATACAGGGCCAACCTGTCGATAATCTAAAAGATTTTCTAAATTTCAGCATAGTTTCTTCAACTTCTTTCTATTCCTCTTATGTATACTGTTTCGATTACATAAGTAAATTGTAACACGCAAACAGCATTATAGCAACAGATAAAACTTTAAATAAAAAAATAAAAATCGGTGCACCTAATGTGTACCGGTTTTTATTTTCTCCAGCAGTTGATTTTTATGCGTACCTCTGCGTACCCTTTGTACACTATAATATAAAAAAGTCCTCAACCCCTTGATAATTAAGATGCAGTTGATGGGAGTTGAAGAATCGAAGTAACCTCAAATATATATAGAAAGGAGATTTCAGAGCCACCAAATTTTGAGCGTACCTTAATACGTACCTCTCTTACAAAAAGCCTGTCCACCCCTTTACCGAAGGCACTCCAAAGGAGTGGGGGTTGACAGAGCGAAGTATATTTAAACAATGTACCCAATAATAAGAAAAGGGATATTCTACTTCATTAGAATATCCCTTAACTATAAAACATAATTATCTGAGAAAGAAAAACCCCACACCTAATAAGGTGTGGGGTTCGCTAACTGTTAGTGGAGATAAGTGTGTGCTTTTAATTTACTGTTAGGAACTGGAATGTAGCTGGCATATTTAATCATTCGTTCTTCGACTGATAGAGACTCATAATCATAGTAATCATGGTGGTCTCCTATGATAGCAACACCTAAACCCTGG
>CAJOLO010000281.1 GCA_905235345.1 uncultured Lachnospiraceae bacterium | reverse complement strand
GTACTAAATTCGCAGTAAACTGCTCATTAAGTACCGGCGGCTCCAAAGCACCTGTTTATGGAATCTGTACAATATGTACAATCTAATACACAATATTAATGAGTTTCGCAATCACCTAAATAATATAAAAATAGAAAACCACAGTCATATCCGGCCATAGTTTTCTATTTTCCCAAAATTCCCCAATTCAGTTCAAATCAAAAATCCAAAGGAAATTCAAAAATTTATTCAAAAACTCTTGCATTTTCTTTACAAGTCATATATAATATACAAGTTGTTGACGTTATAATAGTCTTATCAACATGATCAGTCAACAGCATTACGGAATGTGGCTCAGCTTGGTAGAGCGCATCGTTCGGGACGATGAGGTCGCAGGTTCGAATCCTGTCATTCCGATTTTTTTATGCCTATTTTTATTATCTTTTATTAACTAACATTCTTTTTTAATGAGATAAGTTTGTTGCCCCTGCCTTCGCTCTGCTTAGAGGCAGGGGTCATTTTCGTCTGAGATATAACACTTCTTGTTCATCCCGTCATATTGTACATCACTCCATGTACCATGTACAACCACTTTCTGCCAATACCGGTACAGTATTTTTTCTCATACTCGTCTTACATATCTAAGTTAATTAGGTGATTAGGCTTCAAGTGTAAGTCTTCTTCGGCGTAATAAAAAAATTAAGGCGACCTGCAAAATTATATTTTGAAGGCCGCCTTAAGTATTATATTCTATAGGAGGTATTTTACTATTTTATCAAGATTTTTTAACCGCATTGTTTCTTCATTAATCAGCAACTGCTTTGAATGCCTCTTCAAGGTCTTCAATAATATCATCGATATTCTCTGTACCGATTGAAAGACGAATAGTGTTCTGCTGAATGTTCTGATCTATAAGCTCAGCTTCGTTGCACTCTGAATGAGTAGTTGATGCAGGATGAATTACCAAAGACTTCACATCAGCTACATTTGAACAACTCAAGATTATCTATGAAATCCTTTGCCTTTCTCGCATCACCCTTGATATTAAATGTGAATATTGAACCACCGCCATTAGGTAAATATTTCTTGTAAAGCTCCTGCTGTACCGGATCAGATGAAGCTGCCGGATGAGATACAGACTCAACCTGCGGATGCTTTGAAAGGTACTCTACAACCTTTAATGCATTTTCAGTATGGCGCTCTACACGGAGTGACAATGTCTCTAATCCCTGTAAGAAGTACCATGCATTAGTAGGTGAAAGGCTGGCTCCTGTATCACGAAGCAGAATTGCACGAATATATGTAACGAATGCTGCAGGTGCTGTATCCTTCGCAAAGCTTACACCATGATAAGACTCGTTAGGCTCAGTAAGCCATGGCCACTTGTCTGAAGAAGCCCAGTCAAACTTACCACCGTCAACAATCACACCACCGATTGATGTTCCATGTCCTCCGATGAACTTTGTTGCTGAATGTACTACTATATCTGCTCCATACTCAAACGGGCGAATAAGATATGGTGTTGCGAATGTGTTATCAACCAACAAAGGAAGACCATGCTTATGTGCGATCTCTGCCCATTTCTCAATGTCTACAGCTTCACCGTTCGGATTTCCCAATGTCTCAACATACAATGCCTTGGTATTATCCTTGATAGCTGATTCAATCTCTGCAAAATCAAATGGATCAACAAATGTTGTCTTTACTCCGTAATCTTCAAAGGTATGTGCCAGATAATTGTAGGTACCGCCATAGATATTCTTAGCTGATACTATATGATCACCTACATGTGCAACTGTCTGGAATGCGTATGTAACAGCTGCGGCTCCTGATGCAACTGCAAGTGCTGCAACACCGCCCTCTAATGCAGCCACACGTTTTTCAAATGCATCCTGTGTAGGATTGGTAAGTCGTCCATATATATTACCTGCATCCTTTAATGCGAATCTTGCCTCTGCATGATCACTGTTGTGGAACACATATGAAGATGTCTGATATATCGGTACCGCTCTTGCATCTGTAACCGCATCAGCGCTCTCCTGTCCCACATGTAACTGTAATGTCTCAAATTTCAAGTTTCTTTCTGATAACGATTTCTTACTCATAATACACCTCTTTCCGCAGACTTTTTATCAATAGTCCACATGCTATTTTCTTTATTTCATATTCAACTCGGGCAGGCTTTATTCAGTATCTATTATTCAGTAGCTATCCCTGCCTCTTTACAAAACAAATAATATCACGCAATTCCCTACCTGTCTACTATGAAAAAGTTATAGGCAGATATAGGTTTCAACTATAGCAAAAGGATGTAGCTTAAGCTACATCCTTATACTTTCATATATAATACTCCAGGCAGCCTTCATCTCCCATCAGGCTTTCGATAGTAATACTTTCAAAGTAATCGTTTACAAGTTTCTGAAAATCCGTCCACATCTTTAGTGTCTTGCAGCCTGTTGCCCTGCTACATGGATTGACTTCGTTTTCCAGGCATGACACGGGTGCGAATTCTCCCTCTGTAATATCCAATATATCCTTGAGAGTATATTTATCCGGCGTACGAACAAGTCTGTACCCTCCCTTCTTTCCACGAAGTGTTGTCAACAGACCTCCCTTCACCAGCAGAGACACTATAGCCTCCAGATACTTCTCCGAAATTTCCTGACGTTTAGCTATATCCGTAAGTGGTATATATTCACCGTTATTATTTTCAGCAAGATCTACCATTACCCGAATCGCATATCTGCCTCTAGTTGAAATCTTCATTCCTATACGCCTCCAAGCTCTGCACTTATCTTCATTATTCCATAAATATGTTAATACTATATCACAAAAATATGATTTAATACAAGAGAATTTGCAACTGTGTCCATGTTCAGACAATTTCAGCTATGCATGCTGTGAACCATGATAATGAAATGTGAATAATCGTTCTTTGAGCAGGTTGCGCACTCTCTTAAGTTTCTTCCATATGAAAATGATTTCAAAAAAGCCACAGACCTTCCTATAAGGATATGGTCTGTGGCCTTATATGTTACCACCTGATTATAATTATTCTTATTAGTTAGCAAACAATGCTGTTGAAAGATATCTATCACCTGAATCAGGAAGAAGAGCAACTATTGTCTTTCCCTTGTTCTCCGGACGAGCTGCAATGATTGCTGCAGCCTTCAATGCTGCTCCTGAAGAAATACCCACAAGAATTCCCTCGCTTACTGCGAATACTCTGCCCTGCTCAAATGCATCATCATTCTCTATAGCGATTACTTCATCATAAATCTTGGTATTAAGTGTATCAGGAACAAATCCGGCACCGATTCCCTGAATCTTATGAGGACCTGCCGTACCCTTTGAAAGTACCGGGCTTGACGCAGGCTCAACTGCTACAATCTTAACATCAGGATTCTTTGACTTAAGATACTCGCCAACACCGGTTACTGTTCCACCTGTACCTACACCTGCAACAAATATATCAACATTACCATCTGTCTGCTCCCAAATCTCCGGACCTGTTGTATTTCTGTGAACCTCAGGATTAGCAGGGTTAACAAACTGTCCAAGGATAATTGAACCCTCAATCTCCTTATTGAGCTCATCCGCCTTAGCGATAGCTCCCTTCATTCCCTTAGCACCTTCTGTAAGAACAAGCTCAGCACCATAAGCCTTAAGAAGATTACGACGTTCAACACTCATAGTATCAGGAAGAGTAAGGATCGCATGATAGCCCTTAGCTGCTGCTACTGCTGCGAGACCTATTCCCGTATTACCTGAAGTCGGCTCTATAATTGTTGATCCCGGCTTAAGGAGTCCCTTCTTCTCAGCATCCTCAATCATCGCAAGAGCGATACGATCCTTAACTGAACCTGCGGGATTAAGATACTCCAGTTTTCCTAAAATTGTGGCATCAGAGATTCCGACCTTATCTGCATAACGGCTTAACTTAAGTATCGGTGTTCCTCCGATTAACTCCAATGAACCTGACTCATAAAAAATGTCCTCCTTCTCATTTTATTATTATACTTATGTTATCTCTTTTAACTATATTCCTATATGTTAAGTAGGATTTATAGTAATTATATTCCTCATACCTTTATTTGTCAACATTTTTTTCACTCTGTTACCAATTACGCATTTTTCATATTACAATTCGCTCGTTAGCCGGTAAACAGTAACTTTTTTATCCCAATGCTGAATCCTTATATTTTGATAATTCCTCCACATATTTCTGTCCAAGAGTACTAAGTGCCACATTCTTCCTCTTCAAATACCCTATGGTCATTACCTCGTCAGAATCAAGCTTAACCGCACAATAATCTGTTCCATTCAACGGCTCACATATAATTCCGGAACACATTGTATATCCGTTAAGACCTACCATAAGATTAAGCATAGTCGCACGATCATTGGCTCTTATTAGCTGCTTATATTCATATGTACTCAGTACCTCTTCTGCAAAATAAAATGAATTATTATTACCCTGATCAAACGCAAGACACGGATATTCCGCAAGTTCTTCCAGCTTAATGATATTCTGTTTTGCCAACGGATGTCCTTTCCAAAGATATACGTATATAGGACAGTCTAATATAGGAATAAACTCGAGCTCGCTATCCTTGAAAAGCTTCTCAAGAACCTTACGGTTGAAATCATTAATATATAATATGCCAACCTCACTTCGGAAGTTCCTTACATCCTCTATCACCTCATAGGTACGGCATTCCCTGACTGCAAACTCATACTTATCCATACCAAACTGTTTAACAAGCTCAACAAATGCCCTGACTGCAAAGCTGTAATGCTGCATGGATACAGAGAATTTCTTCTTCTCTGCAGTCTTATCTATATACTTTGACTCCATTAATGCATACTGCTCCACCACCTGCTTTGCATATCCTATGAATTCCTTACCGTCAGGTGTCAGTGAAATTCCGCGATTGGTTCTATGGAACAATTCAATCCCGATTTCTTCCTCAAGATCCTTGATTGCCGCCGAGAGACTTGGCTGTGAGATAAACAATTCTCTTGCCGCCTCACTCATAGAATTCGCATTAGCAACTGTTATAGCATATTTCAACTGTACCAATGTCATGGTCTGATCTCCATTCTTCTTTTTCCGTTATTATTGCAATTACTCTGTCATGGTCGGTACCACATTCAGAACATGATTTACTCTTTGTCAGACAATGATTTTTACAACGCCTTCTTAATTGCTTCAAGCAATTCGTCATATTCCTCAAATGCAGGATACTGCGGATATTCTGCTTTAATGGCGTCAGTGCTCTTGAAAAGGAAGCCTGCCTTGCTTGCCTCAATCATTCCCAGATCATTATGACTGTCACCGCTGGCAATCGTATCATATCCTATCGACTGCAAAGCTTTAACCGTGGTCAATTTTGATTTCGGGCAACGCATCTGAAATCCTGTGATCTCTCCGTTATCAGCAACCTCTAATGTATTGCAAAATATCGTAGGCCAGCCAAGCTTTTTCATAAGCGGCGTTGCAAACTGTTCAAATGTATCACTGAGAATTATGACCTGTGTAATAGAACGAAGCTCATCAAGAAACTCCTTAGCTCCCGGCATAGGATCAATCTTCGCTATGGTTTCCTGAATCTCTTTAAGACCGAGTCCATGCTCCTTAAGAATTCCCAATCTGTAATTCATAAGCTTATCATAATCAGGCTCATCCCTTGTCGTCCTTACCGGTCTCCTCGGCAAAAGCAATCCATATCTCCGGTACCAATACACCTTCCATATCCAAGCATACAATATTCATGTTTATTATTCCTCCGTATTATATTATTTAAGTCTATTCTTCGTCTCCTTGTACTTAGAGACGGTCGCATCTCTATCTAAGATATTAATTATCACGTCGACATCGTCTCCGTGTGGTTTTCGCAAATGCCGGTTCGTGCAAGCACGACCGTCGCTTTGCTCATTATATCACAACAATTGTAAAATGTTAAATTAAATCTTTATGCAGTCTTACCTGTATAGAGTTGATAATATTTTCCCTTCTGTTCTATCAGCTCATCATGAGTACCTTTCTCAATGATCCGGCCATTCTCTAACACAACAATACAATCGCTGTTCTTAACTGTTGATAATCTGTGTGCTATTACAAATGTTGTCCTTCCCTTCATCAGTTTATCCATACCATCCTGTACAAGCCTCTCTGTACGAGTATCGATTGACGAAGTTGCCTCATCAAGAATAAGAGCAGGAGGATTGGCTATAGTAGCTCTCGCTATCGCCAGAAGCTGACGTTGTCCCTGACTAAGATTAGCACCGTCTCCGGTA
>CAJOLO010000280.1 GCA_905235345.1 uncultured Lachnospiraceae bacterium | reverse complement strand
AATTTCTGCAATAGAAAGGTGAGTTGTTATGATAGTTTTGGAAGATTTGTGTAAGACATATGAGATCGGTGGCGAGACTGTCCGTGCACTGGACCATGCGTCACTTCATATAGATGATGGTGAGTTTGTAAGCATAATCGGACCATCCGGCAGTGGGAAATCGACGCTTATGAATGTGATAGGCTGCCTTGATGTGGCAGACGAGGGAAACTATTATCTTGACGGAATGCCGATAGAACAATATAAGGATGATGAACTGGCAAGAATCCGTAACGAAAAGATTGGATTCGTATTTCAGAATTTTAATCTTCTAAGCCGTCTGTCAGCACAGGAAAATATAGAGCTGCCACTGGTGTATCAGCAGCTTCCGAAGGAGGAGCGCAAAGAGAGAGTGGATAAGGCATTAAAACGTGTCCGTCTGTATGAGCGTAAAGGGCATAAGCCAATGGAACTTTCGGGAGGACAGCAGCAGAGGGTCGCAATAGCAAGAGCTCTGGTTACCAGGCCGTCCATGATCCTGGCTGACGAACCGACGGGTAATCTGGACAGTAAGACGGGGGATGAGATAATGGAATTGTTTCATGAACTGCATGCTCAGGGGAATACAATAGTGCTCATAACACATGATGAGAAGGTGGCGGATCAGGCACAGAGAAAGATTCGTATCCTTGATGGCAAGGTGTACGAGGTGAGCGATGGTGGATCAGAAGATGATGAAGATAACATAAAAGGAGCGTGAGGATTATGATATTTCAATCGATTAAGATGGCAATGAATTCTATATTATCTAATAAAATGCGTTCCTTTCTGACAATGCTTGGTATGATAATAGGTGTTATGTCTCTGGTTGTATTGGTGTCGATCGTCAATGGCGCAACCAGGAGTGTTACGGATTCCATATCAAGCATAGGAACCAATATGCTTGTGGCGACCATCAAGGATAATAAGGATAAACCGTTGAGCCTTGATGAGGTGGAGGAGCTTACAGAGTATGAATCTGTCAAATATGCTGCTCCATATTCCACGGGAAATGCAACGGCCAAGTACGAGAGAAACAGTGAAAGTATAAATCTATACGGAACCACCGGATCTTATTATGATATTAGAGGTTTATCTCTTGCAAGAGGCCGTTTCCTTAAAAATGCGGATGTAACGGGAAGTACGTTAGTTGCAGTTATCAATCAGACTGCAGCGCAGGAGCTGTTCGGTCAGGCACAGGTTGTCGGAGAGACACTCTCGCTTAACGGATATCATTTCAAGGTGATCGGCGTACTGGAGGAGGAAGAAAACACCATCGGTAATTCTTCTGACAGACTTGAGGCATATATTCCATATACAGTGCTTTCAAAGATTGTCGGAAGCAGCAGGGAGATAACCACATTTTATATATCATCTTCAGATGAGGAGAGTATGGATGCGGTGGAGAATGAGATTACGAAATATCTTTATCAGAGATTTTCATATGATTCTGATGCATTTTCCATTATAAATTCTTCTACTATAATGGAGACTATGAGCAGTGTTACTGATACCATGAAATTGATGCTTGGAGGAATAGCGGCGATATCCCTTCTGGTAGGCGGAATAGGTATTATGAATATCATGCTTGTGTCTGTTACGGAGAGGACAAGAGAGATAGGAATCAGAAAAGCGATTGGTGCAAGGAAGAAAACAATTCTGATGCAGTTCCTTATCGAAGCGCTTCTGGTAAGTATAATAGGGTGTCTGATAGGTATCGGTATCTCTGCGTTGATAGTGGCGGGCATCAATAAATTTATGAGTGCTTTTTCTGCAAGTATGTCGACGGATGTTGTTATGATTGCAATGGGATTTTCGATATTTATCGGAGTTGTGTTCGGGATATATCCGGCATATAAGGCAGCCAATAAGCCTCCGATTGAAGCCTTGAGATACACTGATTAGGACTATAAGAGTGAGTGATTAATCCGGCAGAGGGTGACACTGTTAAATGGAGTTTACCTTTATTTTATAATTGACAAAGGATGTACAATATTCTGAATCTTAAAATTTTCCCCCTTTTTGTAAGTTTGATATATGTTTTTAGCCAAAGGATAATGGTAAAATTAATTTACAAATCACATGACG
>CAJOLO010000279.1 GCA_905235345.1 uncultured Lachnospiraceae bacterium | reverse complement strand
CAGCCTCCACCGTCAGGGCATGCTGTATGTGAAATGAATCCTTATTATATTTTTTAAGTAATTCAAATGCTTCATCTCTTGTAATCATCTTTATTCTCCTATCATTATTGTATGATTTTCTGCAAAAGCAGTAAAAACACCGAACGTAATCCCATCCAATGTCAATTCACTTCACATAAGTGTGCAACAACAAATCAGGGAACGGATAACCTATGGTCATCCATCCCCCCTGCTATACGCTCGTGTTCAACAGCTCATCAAATACCTTGTTCAAGTTTCAGCTTATTGTGTTGTATTCTCAGTTTCTTATAAACCGGCAAGTTCTGAGAGCTCTCTTATACTGCTTTTGCTAACCATCTTACCATGGTACTCTATCAGATCTTCTTTACTACCTGTAAAAATATCGCATGGAGCGTATTTCTTGAGTATTATCGCATCCCCTTCCACAAAGATCTCAACCGGATCCTTAATATCAATGTCCAGATTACGTCGCAATTCAATTGGAAGCGTAACTCGTCCAAGATTATCCAGGTTACGGACGATTCCTGTTGTCTTCACAGAATCTCCTCCTTTCGCATACAGGTAATTATAGGCGATTGCGAAACGCTTGTTTTTTCAGAATTGTACATATTAATAAGTTTCGCAATTACCTAACTGGTAATTAGCACTTTATGTTCTTAAATGTATCACGAATAAGATGCAAAAGCAATAAATATAAATCAACATTTACAAAATATTCATTTTTACAAATATTGGATTTTTGTATAACAGGTATCTTTACAAATCATTAATCATAAAATATGGTAACAATAGCTACATGATGAAAGAATATTCATTTATGCTAAATTATGTATGGTCATTTTTAATCCTGACAGGAATTATAATAGCATCTGTCACAGGGAACATAGAAAATATGAGTCAGGGTATAATATCTTCCACCAATGATGCCGTAGATCTGCTAATATTAATGGCGGGCGTCGTCAGCATGTGGAGTGGTTTTCTTAAGATCGCCGAGGAATCCGGCCTTACTTCTTATCTGTCCGAGAAAATGAAACCTTTCCTCCATTATCTTTTTCCCAATATACCA
Source organism: uncultured Lachnospiraceae bacterium (assembly GCA_905235345.1). Classification (GTDB taxonomy): domain Bacteria; phylum Bacillota; class Clostridia; order Lachnospirales; family Lachnospiraceae; genus CAG-590. The sequence continues at coordinate 1,380 of CAJOLO010000279.1, read as the reverse complement.
CGTAATCATATTGCAAATGATTACATATGTGCAAGCTTTATCGCCAATATATTAGGTCTCGGCTGGGCTTGTACTCCCACAGGACTCCGAGCTATGAAAGCATTAAAACAATTAGAGTGTGAACGTGCGAAAGATTATCGCAACAAGTCTATATCAACCAATTATAATTCAAATCATCCGACGCCACGAGCAAAACCGGATACTGCAAGCGATGAAATGTGCACATTCCTCATACTCAACATTTCCTCCCTGCAATTAATCCCCATGAACATGATCGCCTACCGCAGCCAATACGGAAGTCCGTCACCCATGGCAGTCATCGCACCGGGACTTATCACCACCGCTCTTACTACTCTCATTGCCATCCTTATATGTCGCATACTGTGTCACCATACGCAGTAAATAAACGCTTAGTTGCTTTTTACTTTTGTAACGTATGGCAGTACTCTTGCGTCCGTCTAACATCACCCTAAAAATATTTTATCACAGAAAGGAGCCCCCATGAAACTTATATCATACTTATCCTTGTTTCTTATCCCCATTGTCATCTTCTACATAATCGTATATGCTCTGTTTCAGAAAAAACCTGTCTTCGAATTATTCTTAGATGGAGCGAAACAGGGACTTACCACCGTTATTGAAATAGCACCCTCCATTATCGGTCTTCTTGTTGCTGTAGGAATCTTTCGTACTTCAGGAGCTCTGGATCTGCTCTGTAATTCATTAGCGGTCTTAAAAGACATCATTCCCGTTCCGATTGAAGTAATCCCTCTTGCCATACTCAAGATGTTTTCCTCCTCCGGTGCCAATGCATTATTATTCGATATATTCAAGACCTACGGCACCGATTCCTATATCGGTTTTACCGCCTCTATACTGCTATGCTGCACGGAAACATTGTTCTATACTATCTCCATTTATTTTATGAGTGTACAAATTAAAAAGACAAGGTGGGTCCTGTCGGAATCCTCCTCTCCCTTGTCTCTTTGATATTAAGTGCATGGGTTGCACGTATGTTTATCTGATTATTAAAAAAATAACGGCATCTATTCATTGGGGCTGAACAGTTACAAATAATACACTAACATCCATCCCTCTCACATCAATGGGGCAGCCAGTCTTGCTACCTTGCCAACCACTTTATAAAAAATCTTTTCATTTCTGATCGTGTCGAATGTAACAGCCTTGCATTTTTCAAGTGTCGCCTGGAAATCCGCTTCCATGTCCATAATACAGCTCGTTTGATACATATAGGTAGCACACTCAAAATGATGATACAGACTCCTGTAATCAAGATTTATAGTTCCAACCGTACCTTTTATGTCATCACTCACAAAGACTTTCGCATGAACAAATCCCGGCGTATATTCATAAATCTTT
>CAJOLO010000278.1 GCA_905235345.1 uncultured Lachnospiraceae bacterium | reverse complement strand
TCCTGCTAATACTGTTGTAATAATTTGTTTGATTTTCTTCTTCATTTTTTATTATCTCCTTCTAATTATCTTTGAGTACCGTATCCGGTATCTCCTCTATATTAACTGCAAGCTGCAGTTTTATCGGAACTAATTGTTCCTCATGTTCCGCAATCCTATAGGCTGTCAGATCTTTTCTGCCTGATCTTATGCTGTCTAAGATTCCTTGTACAAATATAATCGTTCCCTCCGGCAACACTTCTTCTGAATATAGCGGAAGAATTCCCTTGGCAAGAAGATTATTCCTGCTCTTTTCATCATATACAGAAGAAACATTGATATAGGTACCATTTACAATCTGAAACAAGGCATCTTCTTCCGTCACATCCGCAATTTCAGCTGCCGATACTGCGGTTCCTGTCTGGGTATGTCTTGCCCGAAGTTCCGGAATAAGCGTACGCACTGATATGATTACATGCTTGAGTTCATCCCTTCCAACAACCGGACATGCATCCTGTTGACCGGTAAGCTCTGCATTCTTCAAGCTTGCCGCTGCCTCTGTATACTCCGGCGCCTTAATCTTTACCTGTTTATAATCGTTAGCAATCACCTTAAAAATTATATTCTCTGTAAGACCGCGTTTATTATAGCTGTCCTGATTCCATGTATATTTCATATACACCTCCACAAATGAATTAGCTGTAAGCCTTCAATCAACGTTTCGTCATTGACTGCAAAAACACATATACCTTCTCATCTCTTATTGTATCTCAAGCAAGGTCATTCATGTCTGTCATATACGCTGTGCACCGTTATTCACGTCGATATTCTCTCCATTTACATACTGCGGGCTTTCTGTTGCCAGCCAGTAAATGACATCTGCAACCTCAGATGCATAAGCAATGCGCTTAAGATATGTACGACTGATAATCTTCTGATACCGCTCCTGATAAGTCGTATCCGTTGTCATATCAGTCTGCACCGGTCCGGGTGATACTGCATTCACCACGATTCCTTTGGGACCAAGTTCGGATGCCAGCGTCTTTGTCGCATTCACCAGACCCGCCTTGGTTATGCCATACCATATATCATTATGACCAATCTCGGATGCCTGGGAAGCCACATTCACCACCCTGCCTTCTCCTTTAAGAATCCAGCCTGCCGCAAAGGACTTCACTAATGCCAGCGGTGCCTTCAGATTAACATTGAGAATCCCTGCAATCTCTTCCTCTGTATATTCCGCATAATTCTTTCCCTGCGAAATACCCGCATTGTTGATCAGAATATCTATATCTCCGATGCTTTTTGCAAGCTCAGGTATACCGGAAACATCTCTCAGATCATAAACATGTGACTGCACATTCGGATTATCATTGTATGGAAAGCTTGAAAAATCCCTGCCTATGACATGTACCTGATCGCCATTTTCCACAAAACGTTTTACAACTTCCAAGCCAATTCCCCGTGTTCCACCGGTTACTACAACTGTCTTTCCCATTCCACTCACTTCCTTTTTCTATATAAGACGATATTTCATCCATTTTTCACTTCTGTATCGCAACGTAAAACATATAGTCTATATATGTTGAATAATCTAAGTTGTTTATTCGTAAATAAAAATGGTCTTTCAAGAATTACATCAGCTTGCAAACTCAATCGCCTCTTGGTTATGTCTTTCCCATGGAAGAACATCTCCATCTGAATCATAGAGATAATCAAATACAGAATTCTCTGCATTGGTTGATCTATAGAAATCCAGATGTGTCAATCCATTCTGACGCAACAGATTGTAGGTCTTTAAATAAAGATCCTGATACCACTCTGTCTTTGGTGCCCTGTGTCCTTCCAATTCAGAACCCGGATTAGGAAGCCACTGCAGAGGAATTGCCACAACACCTATGGATGTAAGATACTCGATTCCCTCAAGCAGCGTTGACTTAGGCTCAATTCCTGCAACAAAATACGAGCGTACATTACCCTTTCCAAAAACTTCAACCTCATGCTTCAATGCATTAATCCAGTTATCCCTGCCTCCACAGATCTGTTCCTTACCGGGGCAGATAGTCTTGAAAATATTGGCATCTATCTCCATATTTGAAGAGATAGCAGAATATCCTGCCTCCTTATACTTGTCGATAACATCAAGATCTGCCGGTGCACCTACACAGGCTGCCCCACCAAAGTCATCTAATCCTGTCAGATCACGAATCGCCTCAGCAACATCGATATAATACTCAACCTCTACCGTTTGCACGGTTCTGTATTTTTTCAAAAGAGCATAAAAAGGCGTGAGCCTTTCACGAATCTTTCATTTGGATTTTGAGGTTCTCGACTACCTTTACAGACCAAACTATTCACGGACAAAGCCCACGCGCAAGCGTGAGCGTTTTTGTAGCTTTGTCCTTGGCCTGTAATTAGATTTGAAACTGTCGAGATTTCAAAATCCAAGTATTATGGCTAAAACGCTTTATTCTATATATGTCTTGCGTAGTTCTCTACGCGGGATTTATTTGTATTTCTGTTTCTTGTCTTTCTCCTCTCCCTGAGTGCTCGGAAGCACCGCTCGGAGAGGGACGATTATTTTGCCATCAGTTGGTTCAGTTGCTCTTGTAACTCCGCTTTGTTTGGTAAATACAACTGGTAACGCGCAGCAAATAAGTTATTGTCTATACCCGCTAAAGCATATTCCATAAGCAACTCATCTTTCTTTGCTCCGAGCACTATA
>CAJOLO010000277.1 GCA_905235345.1 uncultured Lachnospiraceae bacterium | reverse complement strand
CATCACCTTGTCATGATTGCCCCTGACCTCTGTTCCATTAACCAGTATCTCTCCGTCATACTTTAATTTATCATCTATAATGTATTTCATAAGAGTTGTCTTTCCTGCACCATTTTCTCCCATAAGACCGTATATATAACCCGGCTCCACAGCAAAGCTTACATCCCTTAAATTGAACCTCTTATTCCTGCCGGTCACATTATGAAATTCGAGTATATTGTTTACGCTTTCCATCACTGTCCTCCTGTTATTTTTATAATTTTAGGCGATTGCGAAACTCATTAATATTGTGTATTAGATTGTACAGATTCCATAAACAGGTGCTTGGGAGCCACAGGTACCTCTAATCCCTTACTAAAATGCCATAGGGCCAAGCCCTTATATCCACCTGCCGGCTGTTCATTGAATACAATAGCCATCACCCTTCTTTATATAGTGTCTCTGCCATCTCCACGAACTCCTCTACGGAAATCCCCGCCTTCTTTGCCTCATAGATCACCTCGGAGAGCCTTTTTTCAAGCATGACCAACTGCTTCTCCCTAAGATAGTCAGTATTGTATTCACATACATAAAAACCCTTTCCGGCAACCGAGCGGATAAGCCCCTCTTTTTCCAGTTCCTCGTAAGCCCGCTTTGTAGTGATGACACTGACCGACAGATCCGCAGCCAATGCCCGGATAGACGGAAGTGCCTCCCCTGCCGAAAGCTCCCCTGTGACTATCGCACTTTTCAACTGATTTACAATCTGCTCATAGATTGCCAATGTTCCTTGCGGAAGTATTGTTATCTTCATATTGCGCTCCTATATTTCACATTTTTTCAAAGAGTTATTTCTTCATGTATCATCTTTCCCATTCCTCATAACAGATCGCCGCAGCCAGTTCCTGTTTCATATATTTCCTGTATCCTTTAACCATTGGTATTTCAAACATCAGCATAACAACGAATAAAACCACTTCTCCCACCTTCGCTTCCGCAGACATCTCAGGATTTGTCAGAAACACCGTAAACGCCATCGAAGAAAGCGCACCCACCATTGTTATAAACGTCTCAAGTGTCATCTTGATATCTGCCCAATCATTTTCTTTATCATCGGACCGGCCATTCCGCTCAGGGACTGCCACTGACGGGATCAGCATACAGAATATAAGATCATTTATAAATAACGCACTTATGGCAATACCATCGAATCCAATAAATAATATGAGTGCACCAATCCCAACCGAAGCGATCACCATGGAGAAAATGATTCTGAACCGAAAGGAATTATATACATATTCTGTGCGCTCCTTTCTGTCCATAGGACAAAGATACATCATCTTCGGTAAACGTACCGGATGCACCATTATCGATAACCATATAAATATCACCGGAACAATATATGCAAAAACCAGCACCGTGTCCGTCTGTCCCATAAATACATTGAAATCAGGTTTCCTGACCGTAGCACCGTCAATCATCGTTTCATAGGTATCCGTCAACATAACTATGCTGAAAAACATAATTCCCATAACAATATACCCCGTTGATTGCGATATCTTCCAGGTTCGCTTTATATTATTCCATCTGTATGCTCTGAAATAATCTCTGATAATATGTTGCCACATAGCTCATTCTCCTCTGTCTAACTTCAATATTTTTTCAAGTTCACCATGAACACGTCTTATCGCGCTTACTGTATAAATACATAAATTCCTCAATCGTCGGCACAGTGACCTGCACCTCGGGATCGTATTTATAAGCTTTTCTGTGATGTACCAGCGCCTTCGCTCCGTACTTCTTTTCTTCTATATTAATAAGACTCTCTTTCCGAAGCAGTTTAAGCTTATACTTCTCTCCGCTGACAATGCGATATTCATTGTGAAAACTTTCAATATCGCCTGCGAACACCTGCTTTCCATCCTCCAGATAGATCAGATAATCTGCAAGCCTGTCAAGATCGTCCGTTAAATGTGTCGCCAATATCACAGTTTTCGTGCCGTCGGAAATGAACTCTTTCAATATCTCAAAGAATTGTTCACGAAAGTCCGGATCAAAGTTTCCCGTAGGTTCATCAAGGATCAATATCTGCAAATGCGAACTGACATTTTAACTTCTGGCCTCTGGATAATTTCCCAAACTGCTGACCGCCTCTTCCGTTCTTATCATCCATAAGCTTGAATTTCCTAAGATAGTCCTCCATCTTCTCCCAGGAATACTTTGAATAATACTTTCCGAAATAATCCGCATTTTCCTTAATCGAAAGCTCCGGGATAAAAAGCTCCTCCACAAGTACCGTTCCTATCCGGTCATGAATCGCCTTCTCATCATTGTCGTAATCCATGCCGTCAACAGAAATCTTTCCCGCGTCTTCATGATAAAGTCCCAGTATCAGATGAAGAAGGGAGGTCTTACCTGCGCCATTCTGCCCTACCAAACCACAGATATATCCGCTTGGCAGGTCAAAGGTAATGTCATTAAGTTGAAATCTTCCTAATTGTTTGGATATACCATTCACCATTATCATATATGTTCATCCCCTAACTCCGGAACCTTGCTTATTCCGGTTTGTTGCTTATATCTCCTGCGCTTTCACCTTATTATGTTTTGTTACCAATATCTACGGCACCTGTGCCTTATTCCGGTTTGTTACCGACATCTTCATCTTATTGTGTTTAACTGTTTATCTACTGTATATGTTTATATATACACTATGTGCACAGTTATGTCAAGGATTTTTTTCAAATGCATTTTCTTTCATAATATATGCATATAACAGAAACTATTCCCTTCACCATTTACAAAAATGATAGGCGATATGAGTACATCAACTCATACCGCCTATTATTCTTTTTCTAATTATTCACTTATTTCTTAACCATAGCTTTCACCGTCTTAGCATATCCGTTCCTTGCATATACATATATGTTACATGTTCCGGCGCCCACTCACGTGATCTTACCGTTCTTATCAACGGTTGCTACATTAAATCACTTTTTTTAACAGATGCCACACAAAAATCTAATTTTTCATCTTCCTCTTTTTCTTCTCTGCCCCCCATTCCGGTGACCGATTTGTTGTTCGGATCAACTCCCTCAACAGTTGTAATTTTACCGGTACCTGCTCCTTTAGAAGCACCCGGAACCCGAAACGTCTCGACATTAAGTGGTTCAACGGACACTTCTTCACCATGGATTGCCTGAGGCACCCACTCATATGGCACACGGTACGCACGGTATACCATATTCATATTGAATTTACCTGCTACTGTCGTAAAATAAGGATTGATAAATTCCCAAACAATCTCATGCTCAGGAGTTACTTCAATCAATCTGCCATCCGAACCTTCTGTTATCAGCGTGTTACCATTCGGAAGTCTCTGAGCGGAACTGATATATGAACTATAAAACTTAGATGCATCTGTAAAAAGCAAATTACCTGCCTCTAACGGCGTATATTGCCAGATCACTTCCAGTGTGATTGGATTAAATTCCAATACACGTGAATAATCTCTGTGAGCATTATTATTACCTGTCGGAGATGTGGGATTAGGCACACCGTAACCACCTTCTCCACCATTATCGAATACTAAAAGGTTTCCTTCACCCGGAAGACCTTTGGGAATCAAATGTAAATGGTGCTGTCCGATTATCCATCCAAGTTTCAAGTTTTCTTAATTCCTTAGTCTTACTAAAATCCGGACCAATCTGCCATACAATATTTCCCGTTTTCTTGCTGATGATCGCAAGAATATTAGAATTTCTTGCATCAAAGATCAGATTGTCCGGATGAAATCTCTCATCTCCCGCATCATACCACTTATTTTCTCCCAGTACAGATACACAATTGATATGCATCCAATCACCGCCCGCTTCTTCATGAAGACCGGGATTTCTAAATAAAACATTTTTAGCAGCTTCATCAAAATCAAATTCATCAAAGTGGTCACTGGCTCTCCAACTCCAGAGAATGTTTCCTTCCCAATCCACTTCTATGATTTTATCATCTATCAACTGTTTATCTGAAATATCATGATTATACACATTCTCATGTGTTAAAATGATCGTATTACCACCATCTGTCTTTGGCTCACCGCCCGGATAATAATACCCTACTGTATTTCCTTCTCTCTGAAAATCATGATGTTGTCTTGCCTGCCAAGTCGGTTCTTTTCCGGGATCTGCAACTAATTCCGTATGATCAAACTTCCATACTATATTTCCATCCCAGTCTGCCTGAATCAGGTCAAGCTGATCCTGATAAGCATATTTTCCTGTCCTGGCTCCCGTCGTCCCAAGGACATAACCACCTGGAAGAATTTTATTGGGAAAACCACCTAATCCTGCCCACAAATTAACCTCGTTACCATTCATATCCACAAGCAAAGCACCTTTTGCAGACGGATAAATAGTATAACCATTATATGCCTTATCCTTATTATATACTGTTACCCCTGTCGGGAATACACTTGGAAAACCCATAAATTTTTTACCTCCTACTTTTAGTATAGCTTTTTGATTTCTTCCTGTATGATCATTGGATGGATCTCTCCAACCAATTTATTCCTGATTTCTCCATTTTTTATAAACAAAAGTGTTGGAACCGCTGTAATATCGTATTGAGCCTGCAAAAAAGTCTGTGTTTCAATATTTACCTTTGCA
>CAJOLO010000276.1 GCA_905235345.1 uncultured Lachnospiraceae bacterium | reverse complement strand
TGGAAAAGTTTTTCAGGTCAATACCATTATATACAGTCTGTATCTTTTCAATGGGATAATATTCTGCTGCTTTTCTCTTAATATAATCAGAGACTGTCAATATTTTCGTAAAACTACCGAAAACAGCTTTATGGAATTCCGATTTTTCTTTTCGTACTTCATTATGCATGTGTAGAACAAGGTTTTTATAACCTCTTTGCGATAGTTTATAGGCGAGACCAGCACCGTTTTCTATGATAATATAGTCAAAGCTTTTCTTCTTAAGGTCTGCATACGCTTTCTCAAAATAATATTCAATAAAGTAATTATAGTATTCGTTATGATGCAGATAACCGTAAATTTTCCTTGCTATCCTTGCCTTGAGACTGGTGACATCAATAAAGACATAATGGTTGACATCAGAGCGAAGGCAAGGGTGGTTCTTCAGTCTGTCATCCCACGGACTGTATACTGTGATGTCATGCAATTTATGCAGGTCATTATACTCCAGATAAAAATCAATAAGATTCTCTACCGCCCCTCCTTTTGTGGCAGGAACTGGGAGTATACCTGATGTGAGGATGGCTAATTTCATACAGGTTTAAGTCGTTTTATTTTTCTGCAAATATAGTGACAAAATAGGAAATTTCCAAATTTTTCAGGAGCTTAATCCTTATAAACGGCTTGTTTTTTCGGGATTATAATCCACAAATTCGCCAGAATATTGGAATCTGAGACATGGCTCAATCTAATCTGTTTTTTAGTCTTCAGTCTCATTTTCCGTAAATAAGTGGGAGATTGATTATAGAATTCCTATTATAGGATTTGTATATTTAAAATCTTTTTCAAGTCTCCCAGTTCTGTTACATTACTTATTTGTTAACCATAGAGCAAAAAAGCGATCATATACTTCGTAGATACCCAAATTCATAGTGACAAAGTTTTTGTCTAATAGTCCTTTGATGGCAGACTGGACACTACTTGCAGAGGAAAGATGCCAGCAGTGTATGAATTTAGTAGAGGTAATTGCCTCTGCCTTTCCTGCTTTACTGAGTGCTATAAGCAATTCTTTCTGTTTGGGAGGTAATTGGAATAACATAGATTGGTATGTAAATTCATTTGAACGGAGAATATTACTGATAGCTATGTCAATCAGTTCTAAAGAACAGGATGAATGTGGCTGAGTAATGGCATATAGTTCATTCATGATGCGTTGCACATACCATGTGATACCTTCGAAACGTTCATAGACCGTTTGGAATACTTCTGAAGGCAATGTCTTGTCGGCTTCATCAAAATGTCGTTGTGCAAACTGACAGTATTTCTCAATAGGAATACTACCGAGATTCATCATACTGGTGCTTTGGTAAAAGGGGCGGGCAGGGCTAAGAAACATCTCGCCCATCATCGTACGCTGTGAGCCAGAAAAAATAAAATGGGCATTGCGGCAATGCTGGATATATGTTCTCAATAATGCCTCGACTTTCCCGGTAGGATAAGTACTGACTGTTTGGAACTCGTCAATAGCAATCAGGCAAGGTTTATCTGCTGCATTGATGTATTGAAAAATCTCGTCGAGGGTTGTCTTTGGCAATCGGATATCACCAATCTCAACATTCCATGATGGATTCCCCATTGCATCGAATGAAATTCCAGATCGTAGGGAACTCAAGACATCCGTGAATTTTCGCATCACCTTAGTTCCCCAAGGTCGTAGTGAAGAGAGCATTGATGCTCCCATTACAGCAATCATTTCCTCTATGTTTTTGGTGGCATAGATGTCAATGAGAAAAGTATAATAGTCTTTTTGTACTTTACGTTGATGAAACAAATTCTCAATCAGTCCGGTCTTGCCTATACGCCGAGGTGCTATCAAAGCAACATTATTGCCATTCTCCAATAATTTTAATAATTGTTGCGTTTCTTCTTTACGGTCGCAGAAGTATTTCTCAGACTCGTAACCATATAATATGAAAGGGTTGTTTACCATATGATTCTTTTTTATCGCAAAGATAATTATTATCTTTCAATTATCATACTATAATAATTGTCTTATAATAAAGTTTAACATCTTACGCCCTTTTTGAACGACTCAGGGTACGGGTGCTGAGTAGTTACATGAAAGAGAATTATTTTCCATTCTTCACTCGTTTAGGCTTGTGTCTATTCATTTTCTCAATCATCTCTGGCGTTGGCGGCAATTCAGCCTTTATCTCCAA
>CAJOLO010000275.1 GCA_905235345.1 uncultured Lachnospiraceae bacterium | reverse complement strand
CTTTTATCTGCATCAGGAAGAAGAATAAGGCCATGGGAAATTATCATAATATTTGTTCAGCTTGACAGGAAGGGATAGGAGGCAGGACTGATATGACAAAGGCGTTGACGGGGCAGATTTTTTTGGTGATCTGCTGTATTTTCTATATGATATGGTGGTACAGGGGATACCGCCCGAATGTTATAGTTGACCGCGTGGGCGGAGTGAATGGTGTACTTCTGATGCTGACTGCTGCATTCGGGATTATAGGTGTTATATTGACATTGTTTCCGATTCCCAAGATGATACCCCTTATGTTCAGTCAGAAGCTTGCTGTGATGATCGGAATTGCAGCATATATTTTGTTGCTCATTGTCACAAGATATGGGTTTGGGCGAATCGTTACAACAGAACTGTTTTTGATCGTTGGATGGACACTGCTGGAAATGACATTGATCAACCGGTTGTATGCCGGTGAATTCCTGCAAGGCAGAAGTTTTTATCTTATGAGTGCAGTGATAGTAGCAGCATTTATCATAAGCATGGTACTCTATGTTGCCTATTATCGAATGGAAGAAATGAAGGCATTTTATGCAGCGATGGTGCCGCTTATTACGGAGGCGCTTTCTATGACGGTATTGATCTGTACATTGCTTTCTCGAAGAAAATGAGCATGTATTAGAAAGTAACCATTCTGTATTTTCAGGTTGCCGCACACTTTCGGAGTTCAAGGATGCACTAATTATACTTGAGAAGACAGTGCAGAGATATTCTTTACAAATAAGACGTTTTTACTGCTCATAGCGTTGCTGGTATGCTATATCTCAGACGATGATTTTGATCAATTCATGAATGTATCAGATGTATCCGTATATAATCAGCACGGGCAGGATTTATATGGCAGAACAATTCAGGAAGACCTATTTGCTGCGCATGAACAAAATCATATGTATGATAAGAAGGATGACCAACCGTCCGGAGATCAGGATTATAGAAAAAGGACTTGTTTGTTATTTGAAACAGGCCCTTTTTGAATGCGGTGGGAAAGGTCAACTGGAAAAACTATTGACAATAATATAAAATAATGGTATTATCGCAATGCGATAAAATGTTATCGAGAAATAATATAATTTATTATGATGAAGGCTCCGGTGTTGAGTATTATTTCTGACTATGGATGATTTTTTATGGATCAGTGCAGTACCTGCTGCCGTACTTTAGCTCAAGGATACACTGATTATAGATGAGAAGGCAGTGCAGAGATAAACAGTTAAAATTCATGACTGCCCGGTCGTGATATATACCGGAATATAGGAGGAAGAACGATGAAAAAGATAACAATTTTGTGTGTTGTATCATTTATTATATTGACGTTGGCGGGTTGCGAAGATTCTCTTACGTCTCATGAGTTGCCTGAGCAACCGGCAGTTTTAAAGACAGTCGATGTTGCCGGAACAGGTACAGGTGGTTTGGAATATAACGGACGTGCTTATTTGGTGTATGGAAGTGTAGGTATGAAAGGATTGCGTAAAAAAGATATTAAAGAATGCGTAGGTTATGTATATAGAGAGGATTATCCTGATGATACGGAGCTTCATATATACACACTTGCAAATGACAAGAATGTTGATTTTCTTGTTGAATATTATACGGTCGGGGTTATGGAACAGCCAATGTTTCTTAGAGCAATTGATACTGTAGGCAAGGATATAGAAGTTTATGATTTTATAGATTTTTATAGTCCGTGGTCACAAGGCTTCTGGGATATGGGGATAGATACAAGCGGAGGCGAGCTCGTGTCGGAGGTTGATAGTCATAGTGGTTTGGATGATGAGGGAATTTATCTATCAGAGATAAAATTTCCGGATGATTCGGCACTAACTCAGATAAAGAACAATGAGTATTGGACGGAATTGCCGTTTTCGGATAATATAAAGCGGTTTTTTAATGAGAATGGCGATGAGATCATACAAAAGCTTCCGGAGATTACACATGGTTATTATACATTTTATGATAGAGATAGTGATGCTGATCCATATGATGACAAGGACCTGTATGACGGAGATGGTTTTTATTTTGATATTATGATATATGACAGTGATACGAATACATTATTGTGTGTCGTTGACAAATGACAGGGTACAGTCCACTCGTTAGCCAGTAAACAGTCACAATGACATTGACCTAAAACACATTGTCAAAAATCATATAGACAATCAGAACACACAATATTATAATAATTTCATAGACACACAATTAAAAAGATGTAAATCAGAGTTTCGCAATTACCCCTATTATAATTTCAAAAAGCAAGGAGGCGTATTATGAAGATAAAGACCCTTGAAGAAGCGATGCAAAGAATAAAAGAACTGGAAAAAGAGGTGGAAGAACTTAAGGCGGAGAACGAGAAACTCCGTAACCGGAATTTCGGCGGACGTAAGAAACATGATGATGCATGGATGGCCTCTTATAATGATTTTGTGGCAAAGTATGAGAGAGGTATGACGCTGACGGTATGACGCTGACGGAGATTGTGGCAGAGGGCGGGATCAGTAAAAGAACAGCTTATCGTTATCTGGCATATTATAGAGAGCAGAAAGAGAAAGAATAAGCAGACGTTAGCGAGCCTTGACCTTGTCACATTAGTGACTTTGCATGGTTATAATAAAAAAATACGTGTTATTATAAGTATGGATAAGCAGGTAATGTAACATAATGAAAAGAGAAAAAAGAGTAATCTCATAATATTATGGATATTTAAATTGAAACTTTAGAAAGAGGAGGTGACAAACTATATGTTTTTAAATTCGTTGGTTCTCCACAATTTCAGATGTTTTTCTGATCTGGAGGTTTGCTTTAAAAATAGGCTTACAGTAATTGTAGGAAGTAATGGAGCAGGAAAATCAACCGTGCTTGAGGCTGCTACGATTGCAGCAGGAACATTGACATCTGCAATGGATGGATTAACCAATTATGGAATTAAGAAAAGTGATGCACATTATAAATGTTTTGATTTAGGGAGTAATGTAGATGTGCAACCGCAGTTTCCTGTTGAAATAACTGCTACGGGCTGTGTTGATGGAAGAGATATTTCTTGGACCAGAAACTTAAACTCTGCAAATGGAAGGGGCGGACTGGCATCGGCAAAAGAGCTTACACGAATAGCTCATGAATATCAGGATAGAATGAGAAATGGCGACAGGGATTTAAAACTTCCGATTGTTTCCTATTATGGAACAGGGCGACTTTGGGCTCAACATCGTGAGAAAAAAAGTGACACATTTGAAAAAAATAATAGAAGTAATGGATATATTGATAGTATTGATGGTGCTGCAAATGATAAGTTAATGATGAAATGGTTTCAGAAAATGACAATGCAGGAACTTCAGAGAAAGCAGGAAATACCGGAGTTTACAGCGGTAAGAACTGCTATGGAGCAGGTGTTTGCTTCTATTACCGGTTTCTCCGATGTAAATGTGCAGTTTAATTTGGATACGGGTGATATCGATATTCTTTATTTCGACAATAGTAATGAGCGTGTAAGAATTCCACTTTCATTACTCAGTGATGGATATAAATGTACTATAAGTTTAATAGCTGACATTGCTTATAGGATGGCTCTGTTGAATCCACAACTCTTGGATAATGTATTAACTGAGACGGAAGGCATCGTATTAATCGATGAAATAGACTTGCATTTGCATCCTGTCTGGCAAAAACGTATTTTGAAAGATTTGATGGATATTTTCCCTAAAGTACAGTTTATCGTTAGTACACATGCACCGGAAGTGATTAATTCTGTGAAGCGTGATTCGATCGTTTTGCTAAAGGATAATGCTGTTTATCCTGCAGCGGATGAAACATATGGTAAGGATGCCAATACGATACTTAGAGAAATAATGGAAGTATCTGCCAGACCGGATGACATAAGAAATTTATTTGAGCTGTTTTATAATTTGCTGGATAAAGGTGAGTGGAGTCGGGCTGAGGCAGTTATTGATCAACTTGAGGATGCGGTTGGAAATAATGATGCAGAAGTAAATTCATGTCGTGTACGTCTTGAGTTGGAACAGATGTGAGGAGGACGCCATGATTGAGATCAAAAAAGGAAGAGAACCGGATAAGTTACTTCTTTATCGGCAGCAAGAAGGTGCATCCTATGAACAAATGGATAAAGAAGTGAAAGATGAGTTGATGGAAAAACTCATGGAAGAACAGGGACATATCTGTGCGTATTGCATGAGACGTATTCCGGAGAGAAGAAAATTGCCGATTGGAGTGGCTCCGGCAACGATTGAGCACTGGTTTCCGAGAAATCCTGACAACAAGGAAGATATTGGTCAAGGGTTGAATTATAGGAATATGTTTGTTGTGTGTTCCGGTAATAGAGGATGTGGAAATAAAGAAGGATTGACGTGTGATGCTCGAAGAGGTAACGAATCTATAAAGGTTAATCCATGTGATGCTGTGACGTTGCGTGAAATTACATATACTTCTTCGGGAAGAATACAGTCGTCAGATCCGGAAATTGATGAAGATATTAATGAACGTCTGAATTTGAATAGTAATATTATATCTTTACCGGAAAACAGGAAACAAGTATTACAAACACTGATCGATGATGTACGAAGAAAATGTGGTGATGGAGATATCTCCTTGTACTGTAGAAGAAAATTAGAACAAATACAGGGCACAAGTGATCCCAAACTACCGTATGTTGGAATAATAATATGGTGGCTTGAAAAACATGCGTAGATAATACCTTTACACCGAAGGAGTTTC
>CAJOLO010000274.1 GCA_905235345.1 uncultured Lachnospiraceae bacterium | reverse complement strand
ATATAATATTATAATAGTGGTGGTATATTGAATGGTTAGAGAACAGAATGTTAAACTGATGAGCAAGATTGCAATTTATGAGAAGAATAAAGGCAGAACGGAGATTCCGATGAGCAGCTTTTATAAAGGGGATTATGTACGGATTAATGCTCTAAAGTCAATAGTTCATGCTACTATTGCGTTTATTCTCATTGCAGCAATAGTTGTGGTGTATAAGCTTGATTATCTGTTGGCGAATATATTAAAGGTTAATTACAAAAGTCTGATCTTTTTTGTATTAGTCATATATGCAGGATGGATATTTATATACTGGTTACTTGCGAGGATTATATATTCAAAGAGATATGAGGATGCAAGACCGAATATTATTATATACAATCACGATCTTAAGAAACTTTATGAGATGTATGATAAAGAGGTCGTGAAATCTAAAGGAGGAGTTGTGATAAGTGACGACTTTATTGACTTTTAGGGATGATATAAAGGCTTTTTACAGCCGGTATGATTATATTTTGACACCCATTTTCAAATTTATTGCTGCATTTATTATTTTTCGCTCGATAAATCAACGATTTGGATATTGGAGTGCATTTGACAATGTTTTAATAATGTTGATTTTATCAGCAGTATGTGCAATGCTGCCATCACAGGTGATTACAGGAATAAGCGGTGTTGTTATTATAATACAATCACTTAAGGTATCTTTGGATGTTGGATTACTTTGTGCGGCACTTGTTATTATTTTTTATAGTGCATACATGAGATTTGTGCCTAAGACAGGTATTATAGTGTTTCTTGTGCCGTTGTGTTGTGCGTTTCATTTGACGTATGCACTTCCGATATTACTAGGTTTTCTTGTGGGTCCGACGGCAATAATTCCGGTAAGTTTTGGATTTATTCTTTATTATTATGAGAATTGCCTTTCTGAGCTTACAAAGGTGTTGGCAGGGGCTACGTCGGAGGATGATACGGTTTCAGGTTTTCAGTATGTTATAGCAGCACTTTTGGATAATAAGGAGATTCTTCTTTTTGCAGGTGTATGTGCATTGGTTATACTTATAACATATTGTATTTACAGACAGTCTGTTGAACACTCATGGCTTATATCTTTTATATCGGGTGGATTTTTGAATATTGCACTGTTTCTTGTAGGCAATGTTTTATTGTTGGTAGATGTTGATATAATTTCGGTTGTGACCGGAAGTATAGTAGGGATACTGTTTGCATGTTTTATCCAATTCTGCAAAGGAGTGGTTGATTATCAGAAAACAGAGCTTTTGCAGTTTGAGGATACTGATTATTACTATTATGTTAAGGCTATTCCCAAGCTTTCTATTTCAGGAATTAACAAGAATGTAAAACATATTAATTCTAAGATTAATGAATGATAGCAGGTTTTGGCAGGATTTCACATTTATATAAATTGGAGTGGTTTATAATTGAAACAGATATTGAATCAGATAACTACATATTTTGACTGGTTTTACATTCCGAGAGTTAAGGTGACGGATGTAATTGAGATATTATTTATTGCTGTGCTTGTCTATTATTTAATGGATTGGTTCAAACAGACCAGAGCGTGGTCTCTTGTCAAGGGTATCCTTATTTTACTTATGTTTATGGCGATAGCGGCATTGTTCGAATTTAATACACTGTTGTGGATTTTCAAGAATACAATAAGTGTTGGAGTAATTGCCATTATAATTATTTTCCAACCTGAATTTAGAAGGGCATTGGAACAATTAGGTCGTAAGGAATTTTTGATTTCATTGTTTGACTCCAATGATTCTAATACAGGAAGAAAGTTTGATAAGAAGGCATTAACTGAGATTACCAAGGCTACATTCTCTATGGCGGAAGTGAAGACGGGAGCTCTTATTGTGTTGGAGCAGGAAGTGAAGCTTGGTGATTATGAACGTACAGGAATACCTATAGATGCAGAGATTACAAGTCAGCTGCTTATTAATATATTTGAACATAATACACCACTTCATGATGGTGCCGTTCTTGTAAGGAATAACCGTATAGTAAGTGCAACCTGTTATCTGCCGTTATCTGATAATATGGATATTAATAAAGAATATGGAACAAGACATCGTGCTGCAATAGGAATCAGCGAAGTGTCGGACAGCATAACTATTGTGGTATCAGAAGAAACAGGCGGCGTTTCGATTGCATATAATGGTATGTTGTATAAGGGTCTATCCAGAGAAGATTTTGCTGAGAAAATTGAAGAACTTGGCAAGAAGGAGCCTATAGCTCGAAAAATAAAA
>CAJOLO010000273.1 GCA_905235345.1 uncultured Lachnospiraceae bacterium | reverse complement strand
ATAGGTTTATTACTTGGAACATGGAGAATACTTAGGTGTAATCCTTTTTCAAAGGGTGGATATGATCCGGTACCATTACAGATATGTAAATGTGGAAATAATAAAAAGATTAAATATTAAAATATTATAAAAGGAGGAATTATATTGTGATGTTTTTGACAGCACAGGGCGGTATTATTGGACCATTTGCATGGTTACTTGGTAAGTTATTTAATCTTATATATAATCTTCTTGCAGATAATAATGGAATTGCCAATCTGGGTGTTTGTATTATTTTATTTACAGTGGTTGTAAAGCTTTTGATGTTTCCGCTTAACTTAAAACAGCAGAAATCAATGAAAATTAACGCTTTAATACAGCCGGAAATTCAGAAGATACAAAAGAAATATAAGGATAAGAAAGATCAGGAATCCATGATGAAGCAACAGCAGGAAGTGCAGGCTATTTACAATAAGTACGGTACTTCAATGACAGGAGGATGTGTTACTTCATTTATCCAGATTCCTATTATGTGGGCTTTATATAGGGTAATACAGAATATACCTGCATATGTTACAAAGATTAAAGATATGTATGAACCTATTGCTCAGGGAATAATGGATACTCAGGGTGCTAAGGTTTCAGATTTCCTTGTTAATTTTGTTAATGATAATAATGTAAGCGGTGCTTCATATGCGATAAGAAATTTTCAAAAGGTTGCTGATATTACCGTTAATAATGTTATTGATGTACTTTCTAATTTTGGTGTATCCAATCTTAATCAGTTACTTAATAATATAAATATGACAGACCAGTTTTCAAGTAACGTTGATAAAATTGATAAGATCCATGCGTTTATATTTGGTATTAATATTTCAGAGGCACCAGGTTATAAAATTACACCTGCTTTATTAATTCCTATTACATCTGCATTGTTTCAGTTTATTTCAATGAAGGTGTCTAATGCAAATAATACATCAACAGGTAATGATGCAGCCAGTTCCATGATGAAGACTATGCAATTTATGCCTTTAATGTCATTTTTTGTATGTATTACTCTTCCTGCGGGTATTGGTGTTTACTGGTCAATTAATGCATTGATATCATTATGTACACAGCTTATCATTAACTTCTATTATGATCATCAGGATACTGATGCCTTATTGGAAGAACAGATGGCTAAGGCTGAAGCGAGACGTGAGAAAAAAGGTGATAAGAAATCATTTATGGAGCGAATGATGGAGCAGTCTCAAGATGCGCAGGAAAAGATGGAAACTCAACAGGCTATGAAAAAGAATTCGGCAGCTTCACTTAGAAATTATGTTCCATCAAATGAAGCACAGAAGGTTTCTGAAAATAATAAGAATAAGAAATATAAAGAAGGAAGTATTGGTGCAAAGGCTAATATTATGATGAATTATAATAATGACAATAAAAAATAAGGAGGATAACAAAAATGGGTTACAGTGAATTTAGAGGAAAAACAGTTGAGGAAGCACTTACTGCTGCTTCGGTAGAACTTGGAGTTGCAAGTTCTGATATTGATTATGAGGTAATTGAAAAGGGTTCATCAGGATTTCTTGGAATTGGTGCAAAGCAGGCAGTTATAAGGGCTAAGAAGAAGGAAGAAGAAGTGGCAGCAGTTCCACCTGTCAATAAAGATAATTATAAAGAAGACTCTGAAAAAGATAATGATTTTAATGAAAATGAGAGTTTTGATACTGAATCGGATATTACTGAAGAAAAGGTTAACAAGGTTGTTGAAAATAAAGATGAGCTTATAAAAAATACTTATGCATATCTTGATGAATTGTTCAAAGCCATGAAGATTGAGACAAAGGTAACTATTGATTTTGAAGATCACAATAATAGCATGAATATTAATCTTGAAGGACCTGAGATGGGAATTCTTATTGGTAAGAGAGGTCAGACACTTGATTCACTTCAGTATCTTATAAGTCTTTTTGTTAATAAGGATAGCAATGCATATGTACGTGTTAAGCTTGATACTGAGAATTATCGTGCAAGAAGAAAGGAAACATTGGAGCATCTTGCTAAGAACCTTGCATATAAGGTTAAGAGAACCAGAAGAAGTGTTACACTTGAGCCGATGAATCCTTATGAGAGAAGGATAATCCATTCAACACTTCAGAATGACAAATATGTTGCAACAAGATCAGAAGGTGAGGAACCATATCGTAAGGTTGTAATCTATCTGAAAAAATAATAGGTATTTTTATAAATGTATATTAATGCCACAGGATGATTTTTTATCCTGTGGCTATATTATTAATGA
>CAJOLO010000272.1 GCA_905235345.1 uncultured Lachnospiraceae bacterium | reverse complement strand
TAGTCTGCAATGGTTCCATCCTTCACTCTGGAATCATTTAATATATCCTCTATTAAATATGTATTATCTATGTTTTCTTCATTGTCTGTAAAAACAATGATCTCATAATCCTTAACCTGACGAAGCCAATCACGGTAATTTAGCAGATAACTCCACGAGAGATTCATGAGTGCATAAAGAAGTGTTACCGCCACAACAACTCCGGAAATGGTCAATATGCTTCTTTTCTTATTCATTTTAATATAACGAAATGCAAGGTCTGTATAGTGTTCCATGAAAAAAATCCTCCAACTGTTTATATTACTGTAATTTTATATTAATACTATCACTCTCCTGCAGTCGAAAGCTCTGCCGCCACATCGTTAGGCAGCCGTTTAAGAGGGAAATACACCGCACCGCAAAGGATCAGCACTGAAAAAAACACACTTAATATTGCCGGAATCCACGGGAACGTGAACTCTATGTCCTTGTAGTATCTGAATATAAACATAATAATCGCATAACTTATCCCTGATCCGAATGCTACTCCCAATACGCAGGATATGATAGCTGCAATAATACTTTCTAACATCACCATCTTGTAAACACCCTTCTTGGAAACTCCGATTACCCTAAGCTGCGCAAATTCCTTACGCCTTAAGTATATATTACTCGCTGTATTGTTAATGTAATTAAGCACCACCATTGACACAAGGAACATGGAGATAAGCGCCGAGGCAATTATAATATTCCTAATTCCCATCTTCACATACTCCCAGTCTTTATAATCCGACATCGAATAACCATCATAAGCATACGTCACCTCTCCATCCTTTTCAATATCCCCCTGAGCACCAACCCAGTCCACCTTCTCGTACTGTCTTAAAGTAAAGGGATCAAAATGATACATCATACCGGAAAAGTAATCTTTCTCCCTTCCGGTCACCTCATGAAACCTCGTTTCGGGTACAATAAATTGTGGTAAATTACCGTCCACATTCGCCCTGCTTATTACATTTTTATCAATTATTCCCTCTATCTTATACGTCTTGAATAGCCCTTCTGCTTTCATTGCATCATATATCTCAACTATTGCCCTGTGACGCATATCATAATATGCATCTTCGTATGGCTTACTTTGCTTTTCGAGTTCATTAATCTTTGCCCAATCGTCTTCTCTTGATGCTTTATCATACTCATCTTCCTGCTGTTTTAAAAAGTCATCATATTCCTTCTTAACATCAGCCACCATATCAATATATCTTCTACGGAATTCATTCATATCAATCAAAGAAACTGTATCACCTATCTTATAATCCAATAAATGTTCGTGCTTGAGAAAAGAATTCTGATCATCAATGCTATATCTGTCATCATAAGTCCACATGTAATCATCCGCCACAACTATAAGCCCTTCATCACTTACATCAAGAGTCCCTTCCACCAGATGATCCTTCATTCTTGCCATATCTCTTTCATCATATCCCGACACCCAAACGGCATTATAATAGATAAGTCCGGCTCTTGCCTGCACTTCCTTATCCTTATCACCGGCCGCATCTCTTATTAACTCTTCACGTATATCCATTCCGCGTTCTTTACCGTAATATTCTTCCGAAAAATGAGAAAAGAAATCCTCTTCATCTGCCACGAGCATCTCATCAACAAAAACTCTCTTAGCCTCCGTCACACTGTCAAGATCGGTAATCTCATTATTCAACCTGGTAAACGGAACTCTGGATGCGGCATCTGCCCAGTTATCTGTTATACCCATATACCATGTGACAAATATAGGATAATACCCATAATAATCCTGCCACTTTCTGTCATAGCGTATGGCTGCCAGTATTCCGCAGGACAAAATGATAACCGCAGTCACCCCAAAGGTCATGGCTGTGACAACCTTGAAAAACCTGCCCGGTGCACGCATGATATTCTTATATGCATACTCACCCTCTATACCAAAGAGTTTTCCAACTATACTCCCCTTTGCTCCTTTTCTTATTGTTTTTCTGTGAACTTTTGATTTTTTTGAATCGCTAGTATTCCCGTTAAATTCTTCATCATCAGATGCACGTTTTTTTCTTTTCTTCTTAATATGTATCCGATACTCTCCCCTTATTGCCGATACCGGCGACATCCCCGTTACCATCTTAGCATTTTCCTTCATGGCAAAATAGAGGTCAAATATAAATGCTGCCACCACAAACACCACCGGAAGAAAATGAAATCCCGTATTACTCCATCCGGCCAGTACTCCACCGATCATACTCCCCACAGTTCCTAAAAGTATACCTAAAATGATGCC
>CAJOLO010000271.1 GCA_905235345.1 uncultured Lachnospiraceae bacterium | reverse complement strand
AGAATTAAGTAAGTATTGTGACGGGAGGGATTTATATGGATAAGAAAAAGATATTGATCGTAGATGATGATGAGAATATAGCAGAACTTATATCTCTTTATCTTATTAAGGAATGTTTCGATACGGAGATAGCGGGAAATGGCGAAGAAGCACTTGTTAAATTCAAGGATTATAAGCCACATCTGGTACTTCTTGACATAATGCTTCCCGGAATAGATGGCTATGATGTGTGCCGGGAGATTAGAAAGAACAGCAACGTTCCGGTGATAATGCTGTCGGCAAAGGGTGAGGTGTTCGATAAGGTATTGGGTCTTAAGATCGGTGCAGATGATTATATGGTCAAACCATTCGATTCCAATGAGCTTGTTGCAAGAGTACAGGCAATCCTGCGACGCACAGAGGGAACTGAAGCATCAGATGCTTCGGAAACGAAAATCAATGAGGAGGTCGTAAGCTTTGAGGGGTTAACGGTTAATCTTACAAGTTATTCCGTGCTTTATAATGATATGCTAATTGAAATGCCGCCTAAGGAGTTAGAACTTTTGTATTTTCTGGCAAGCAGTCCGAATCAGGTATTTACCAGAGAGCAGCTGCTTGATAAAATCTGGGGATATGATTATGTTGGTGACACAAGAACCGTTGATGTGCATGTTAAACGTATAAGAGAGAAGATAAAGGATGAAAACAACTGGTCTATAGCCACCGTTTGGGGTATTGGTTATAAATTCGAGGTGAAATAAATCAATGAGGTTTAAGAATAATTTTTTTGATAAAGTGATTGTAGTTATAGTGCTGCTGTTGATTGTTGTGTTTTTTGTGCTTGCCAGTTATACAACCTATGCGACGCAGAATACACTGATACAGGAAAAGCAGAGTAATCTGTCAAATGAGGCGCAGCTTTTGATGGAACAGACAATATCATTATATCTTCAGGATGCAATTACTCCGGAGATTCTTCAGATGCGATTGGATGAGTTTGAGGATACTTTAAAGACTTCGGTATGGTATTGTGATGAAAACGGCGAGATAGTTGCAAGATCATATCCTGATAGTTTAAAAAAAGTTCCTGCCAATATTAGTCAGCTGGATAAAGATCTGGATATAAAGGATGGCTTTGGCAAGGTCGGTAATTTCTATGAAATATTCGATGGAACAATGATCAGCATAGGATTGCCTATTAAGTTGGATGAACAGCAGAAGGGAATCCTGGTGCTTCATACCTCGTTGGACGAGCTTGATGAGATACAGAAGGATATGTTAAGCATAATGTATATGCCATTTGTGGTTATGATTCTTGTTGTGGTACTTGTTCTGATATATATGTCCGGAACTATTTTAAGACCTATTGCTAAGATAAGTGATGTTGCAAAGGAATATGCAAAAGGGAATTTTGATGCGACAACGGGAGTTTCAAGGAATGATGAGATTGGAGAACTTGCGGATTCTTTGGAGTATATGGCAGGGGAGCTTAGTAAGCTTGATGAATACAGAAAGAACTTCATAGCCAATATATCACATGATTTTCGCTCGCCGCTTACATCTATCAAAGGCTATCTTCAGGCGATGTTGGACGGTACCATACCGCCTGAAAAATATAACAGGTATTTGGAAATAGTTCTGAATGAATCGAAACGATTGACAAAGCTTACTGAAGGTTTGCTGGAATTAAATAATTTTGATACCGTTGGACCGATTCTTAAGAAGACAAGTTTTGATGTGATAGATGTTATTCATTCAACAAGAAATACGGTAGAGGGTTTGTGTGAGAAAAAAAATATTGATTTAAGAATCAATTGTCCTGCGGAAACTACAACTGTATATGCTGATAAAATGAAGATTGGTCAGGTAATATATAATATAGTTGATAATGCAATTAAGTTCAGTCCGCAAGATGGTAAGATAACTGTAACTGTATATAATAAAAATGCTAAGGTATATGTTTCGATAAAAGATGAAGGACCGGGAATCGGAAAAGACAAGCAGAATAAAGTATGGGATCGTTTCTATAAGGCTGATGCTTCGAGGGGAAAGGACAAGCAGGGTACAGGACTTGGCCTTGCTATTACACGCGAAATAATAAAGGCACATGGGGAAAATATTGATCTTATCAGTACAGAAGGAGTCGGGAGCGAGTTTGTGTTCTCGTTGCCTATAAAGGAAAAGGATAAGTAATAAAGTTAAATAGTTATAGGTAATTGCGAAACTCTTGTTTATATCTTCAGAATTGTACATATTATACAGTTCCATCACAGGCACGCTTTCGCTGCTTGTCGCACGCAGCGGTACTAAATTC
>CAJOLO010000270.1 GCA_905235345.1 uncultured Lachnospiraceae bacterium | reverse complement strand
ATTATAAACCACACCGGGATTTATTACAAACAAATCCCGCTATGTTTTCACATAAATTTATCTCTTTGGAGAAGACTCCCGATTCTATATGGTGAGTTTTAAGTCTTGCTCGCGAGACTTGGCGCCGGATTTGCGACCGCTTTAGCGGTCTTCCTCTGCAGATCCGTGCGCATCCTCACGGAGCGTATATCTCAGACGGGGATTAAACCCCGCCTGAGATAAGTTTGTTGCCCCTGCCTTCGCTCTGCTTAGAGGCGGAGGTCATCTTCGTCTGAGATATAAACAAATATGTCTCGGGGGTGTCCAATCTTAGGCTGAAAGAAAAAAAGGAAATGAGCGCACATCTTATTATGCGATCTCATTTCCTTTAACGTCACTTGTAACATAACTTACCCTGACACAAATCCCGTGCCGTATTCTTACAGAGCGTGACCTGAATCAATGCCATAAACTTTAGCCTTCACCTTATATTACCTTATCTCCGCTCCATGCGGCACCGGCGTCTCGGTAGTTACTATAGACAACTTTCCGTCAGCATCCTCCGCACATAATATCATTCCCTGTGACTCAACTCCGGCAAGCTTTGCAGGCTTAAGATTAGTCACTACAACAACCTTCTTGCCGACCATATCTTCAGGAGAGAACTGACTCTTAATTCCGGATACGATCTGACGAACTTCACTTCCAATCTTAACCTTTGAACAAAGGAGCTTCTTGGAATTCTTAACCTCCTCACAGGCGATAACTTCACCAACCTGTAACTGAATCTTGTCAAAGTCATCAATGGTTATCTCCGGCTTCTTCTCTTCGAGATCAATTCCCGGATTGTCGTCAACCGGTGCAGGTGTCTTCTCCTCTACCTTCTTCATTACATCTTCAAGATCGAGCCTTGCAAAGAGAATCTCCGGCTTATCCGTAACCTTTGTTCCTGATTTGTACCCGCCAAAGTAAACAAGATCATTTACTTTACGCTTAGGTGAGTTAAGCTGAGCCAGAATCTTCTCTGATGTCTCAGGCATATAAGGTTCAAGCAGTGTTGCACCAATAACAATACTCTCCACAAGATTATAAAGTACTGTTGCAAGCCTGTCCTTCTTATCCTCATCCTTGGCAAGTGCCCAAGGCATCGTCTCATCAATATATTTATTACATCTCTTAAAGAGATTGAATATCTCTGTAATCGCATCTGCCACACGAAGCTTATCCATAGCATCGGATACGCGTATTCTTGTATCTAAAGCATATTCAATAAGCTCGTTGTCGACATCCTCATTAACCTTCTTATTATTAACTTCACCGTCAAAATACTTATTGGACATTGAAATTGTACGGTTAACAAGATTACCTAAAGTATTGGCAAGGTCAGAATTAAGACGCTCTACCATAAGCTCCCATGATATGACGCCATCATTTTCAAACGGCATCTCATGAAGAACAAAGTAACGTACTGCATCCACTCCAAAAAGCTCAACAAGGTCATCGGCATAGATAACATTACCTCTTGACTTACTCATCTTGCCGTCGCTCTGAATCAGCCATGGATGTCCGAATACCTGCTTAGGAAGCGGTACATCCAATGCCATCAGCATGATAGGCCAGTATATCGTATGGAAACGAAGGATGTCCTTGCCAATCAGATGAAGATCTGCAGGCCAGTACTTTTCATAAAGTTCATCATTATTGCCATCCACATCATATCCAAGTCCTGTTATATAGTTACTGAGGGCATCGATCCACACATAGACAACATGCTTAGGATCGAAATCCACCGGAATTCCCCACTTAAATGAAGTACGGGATACACATAAATCCTGAAGACCCGGTTTTAAGAAATTGTTCATCATCTCATTCTTTCTTGACTCGGGCTGAATGAAATCAGGATGCTCCTCAATATGCTTGATAAGACGATCCTGATACTTACTCATCTTGAAGAAGTATGCTTCCTCCTTCGCCGGGGAAACCTCTCTGCCGCAGTCAGGACATTTACCATCTACCAGCTGGGACTCAGTGAAAAATGATTCACATGGTGTACAATAAAGTCCCTCATACTCTCCTTTATAAATGTCGCCCTTGTCATAGAGCTTCTTGAAAATCTTCTGCACCTGTTTCTCATGATCCTCGTCTGTGGTACGAATGAACTTATCATATGAAGTGTTCATGAGATCCCAGATTCTCTTAATCTCTCCCGCAGTCTCATCCACGAATTCCTTAGGTGAAACACCCTTTT
The DNA here is from genome assembly GCA_905235345.1 of uncultured Lachnospiraceae bacterium. Lineage (GTDB taxonomy): Bacteria > Bacillota > Clostridia > Lachnospirales > Lachnospiraceae > CAG-590. The sequence continues at coordinate 2,502 of CAJOLO010000270.1, read as the reverse complement.
CCTGTGCTTTCAACTCAATCTTCTGTCCGTGTTCATCTGTTCCTGTCTGAAAGCGGACATCATAGCCTACGAATCTCTTATATCTTGCGATACTGTCCGCCAATACGATCTCGTAGGTATTACCAATATGCGGTTTGCCCGATGTATAAGCAATCGCAGTGGTAATGTAATATGGTTTCTTTGACATTTCTTTTCCTCCTTGATTTCGGAGATATAATTATCACAAAAAAATATAACATTCTCGTTATTTTTTGTCAATAATTGCACGTCTGCCACTTTTAGTAACGAATCATGTTCTACACATAATTCATAACAATCTTTATTCTTTAAAATATCTAAATCAATTCACACTCTATAAGTATTTTTTCTATAATCTCCCAAACCATCAGCGATGGATTCTCCTTGTAATATGAATAGCCCTTGTACTGAAGCAGCGTATATCCATTCTTCTCATTTATCTCCATGATAGCCTTCGCCCTATTCACTGCTTCAATCACATTCTCCAGAGTCAGCTTATTCAGGCACCTCTTGAAGTTTGCCTCATGCTTGAACTCATCCATGTTCTCAAAATTTTCATCAAACGCCTTATTGATTGGCGTAATATATTGCTTTCTGTGAGAGAATGCACCCCGGCAATCCATCTTATGTAGAATCATCCAAAGATCAAAGGTAAAATTGCTGTATCCAAATTTATAGGTTATCTGCTTCCTAAGATTCTTTGACTCTGCCATACGATCTAATATTTCCGTAAATTGTTTCACATGAACCGCTTCAGAACTTTCAAAATCTGACAAATGCCAGATTTCCACCTTATCCGTTATTGCAAGCGACTTCGCACGCTTCAGCGGATCTTTCTGTATCTGCTTATTAAAGGAGACCTTTCTGCCAGCCTCCGGAGCATTATTGATTTGATTCTGAAGCCATTCCAAATACCACTGTTCTGTCTCTCCTTCCACACTGAAGTAATATTTCATGGTGCTTTTACGTTTGATCATTCAGGTACCTCCCTTGCAAGGAGCTCTTCAAAGATTGGTGTAAAGTCGATATCCTTTATCGCACCATATCGTCCAATGAAATAATTCTTCATATAATCCTCATGCTGCCTTACCCCCTTGTCACCTGTAGTTCCAAAATCTGACAGTGCATAAAGGATGCTATTATTAGTATCTTCCTCACGCTCCACAAACTTAATCTCATCTCTCCTAAAGATATTGGAGTTTAAAAAGATGGGATTATGCGTATTAAAGATTAACTGTGCATGCTTCACATTGATGTCATCATTGTGGAACACATTGATGATACTGTTAAGTGCCATAGGATGAATTGACGCATCAAATTCATCTACAATCAGAACTGCACCCGTGAGCAATGCTTTGATGACCAACGGAAAGATAGTGATGAAACGGATTGTTCCGTAGGATTCAAATATATCAGCTGCCATTGCCATGTTCTTCTTATTCTTCAAGCCCTTGAAGATTGAGCAGAGTTTTGTTTCAGATTCATCATCCGCCACCACATATCCAACTGCATTGGAATTGATACCGAACATCTTAGCAGCATCATTTGTAGTCTTTTCGATATAAACTGTAGCCTTCTGCGGATCCGAGAACCGCTTGATCAACTGCATAGAGTCTGCCCGGCAGATTACCATAAACTTATTTGTAAACCAATCCGTAATCAGCTTCGCAAAGGATCCTGAATAGATCAACCTAAACCCATTCGTCAGGAAAAGTTCCTCAGGATTCAATCCACGCTCTGCGATTTTTAACAAATTATCAGAGAAATCATTCTGAACATGATCAGATATAGACTTCAGCGTTCCAATCGTCAGATGATCGTTCCTCTCGAATACCATCTCGCCATTTACCATCAACGTCTCTCCGACAACTTTTCTCTTTGCCTCACTATCCATAAAGGCTCCAAGATATATTATAAGTTCATAGCGTATCCTGTATCCGCTTTCCGTAAACTCAATAACAAACTCCACCGGCTTGTCATCACCAGTCTGGTTGTTCGGTATCAACTCCAAGTTTGCTGCTGCCGGATTCGGCATCATCTGTTCTTCGGAATTACGGATATTGCCACGAAGCACAATCGTCCTTAATACATCCATAGCCCCTATAATATTAGTCTTTCCAGATGCGTTCGGACCATATAAAACAGAGGTACTTAGACCACGAATTTCTTTTCCCTTGACCTTCTCCCGGCATAAGCTATAGTCCAGCCCTTTCTGCTTAGGTGCTGCCGTCATAATAAGATCAGCTTCCGCAGAGAAAGATTTATAATTCTTTGTTTTGAACTCCAAAAGCATATATTCATCTCCATTCTGCATATTTTTTACAAAATCACAGTTATATTATATCGCGTCAAGTATTAATGTCAATTATATCATTTCTGATTTTGTAATATTTATGCAAATTTATGCAAAATAAATATTCTACTCTTTCATTCTCATGTCTGTTATACGGTCCCTCATAATACTCCAAATCCATATAGTTCATC
>CAJOLO010000269.1 GCA_905235345.1 uncultured Lachnospiraceae bacterium | reverse complement strand
ACTTGTGCCGTAGTTATCACATTGTTATTCTTTTTTAAAGTTTCTAATATAACCGAATTAATTTTCATTACAATCACCCATTCCACATTTATATCAAGCGTATAATATTCTTTGCTATAAATATGGAATGCATGCATATGAAAAAAGCAGCAATGATTTAGAATAATCATTACTGCTTTTTCAAACGTTCCCGACGGGAATCGAACCCATAACTAGCGCTTAGGAGCAACGCCCAGGGGTGTTTCCCATCGAAAATAACTGTCAAGTAATGTTAATAAAAGTACTGAAATTGTTAACTATTCAGTAATTCCGTGTCAAAATAAGAAAACAAATTTCGTCTGAGTAAAGCGAATTTCGACCACAGCAATGACATTTGTTTTTCTTATTAGATTAACCATATTATAGCGTACATTGTGTCAAATGTCGATAAGTTTTTGACTATTCCCTTTCCATCAGTTTCAGCTATGCCGCCTGATCTCGTGCCACATAAATCACGGATGTAACCTATACCTTGCTATTATCATCATCGATCCAAAAATATACAGAGTAATTCTTAACTCGCATCCGATGCATAAAATGCTATCCCAGTAACGCATCGATAAGTTCATTAAGATTCGGAATATCTGCATCTTTCAGAGTCGAGCGCACCGTCACAACCGGCGTGGCAAGTGTGACATCCTTAAAGCCCTCAACATAAGTCTTCATAACTCTTGCTGCCGATGGTGCCCAACTTCCGTTCTCCACTAGAGCAACCTTACGTTTCTGATATGCCTTTATCTTCAATATATTGAGAAACTGTGTCATAGGAGGGAACAGATCCGCATCATAAGATGATGCACATAGAATCATCTTGTCATAACGGAAGGCATCTTCAACGCCCTCATGCAGATCATCATTAGCAAGATCCGTCACACCAATCTTAACACCTTTTTCTTCCAGTATCTCTGCAAGCTTCAATGCTGCCTGCCTGGTACCCCTGTCATGAATGGAAGCATAGACGATGGCTACTCCCTCGTTCTCCGGCTCATAAGCTGACCATGTCTGATATTTCTTAATATAGAAATCCAACGGCTCATTTTCCGGAAGAACCGGTCCGTGCAGAGAACAGATATGTTCAAGTTCAAGACCCTCTGCCTTCTTAAGAACCGCCTGTACCTGTGCTCCATACTTTCCTACTATATTGAAATAATATCTTCTTGCCTCACAAGCCCAGTCATCAGCCTCAGCACCTCTCACACCAAATTTTCCGAAACCGTCCGCTGCAAAAAGTACCTTCTCAAAGTTTTCATAGGTCATCATAACCTCCGGCCAGTGTACCATAGGTGCTGCGATAAATGATAACTTATGGTTTCCAAGTTCTAATGTATCGCCCTCTTTTATAACGGTAGTCTGTTCGGAAAGATCTTTATCAAAGAACTGCTTCATCATATTCAGGGCACCCGCACTTGTGTATATCTGCACATTCTTAAATTTATCCGTAAGTGCCAATATCGAACCCGAGTGATCCGGTTCCATATGTTGAACCACAAGATAATCAATCGTCTGCTTACCGCTGTCTGCAAGTGCTTTATCAATATTTTTAAGCCATTCATCCGTCACATCCGTATCCACGCTGTCCATAAGGCATACCTTGTCATCCACAATCAGATATGAATTGTATGCCATGCCCTCCGGCAGATCATACTGATTCTCAAATAAAGTGATATCGGGATCATTAACTCCCACATTAAGTATTGTCTTTGTTACCTCTTCGTACATATCATTACCTCCTGATATTTTAATCTTTAGGCGTTTGCGAAACTCCAATTTACGTCTTTTTTAATCGTGCATATTATATAGTTCCATCCGATATAAAAGTTTATCAGATAATCCCCTCTTTTTCAAGGAATTCCAGAAAAGCGATTTCCTCATTTCCTCATTACATCAGACATATTGTGCCATACTAGAAATATCCTATCCTTACTACAAATATTAGGTATAATATTAATGTATCGCATGTCAATTCATATCAACATTATTTTACACACGGGAGGGACTTATCACCATCAATGCCCTGGCCACTAAATCAAAAGTGCCTGCATCAACATTAAAGAAGAAAACAGATTTACCCTAATTTTAGTACCCTAATTTTTCCGTTTCTTCATCCAACTCCGAAAGCCGAAAAAAGATAAATTATATTTTTCATTTACTCAAACAGATCATCAAGTAAAACAACATTGGTAAATATCCCACTATACTCATTATGCTCCAAACCATATGTCGTAATCAAAGTGCTCCGTATTGACACCTTAGGGCTAACCTCTTCCATC
>CAJOLO010000268.1 GCA_905235345.1 uncultured Lachnospiraceae bacterium | reverse complement strand
CTGCTTGTCGCACGCAGCGGTACATAATGCACCAAAATACGGTGCATAAGTACCGGCGGCTCCAAAGCACCTGTTTATGGAATCTGTACAATATGTACAGTCCAATATACAATATTAATAAGTTTCGCAATCACCTAATGATTAGTTTAGAAAGGAGCAGTATTATGGCCACGATTCGTGACATAGCAGAGAAAGCCGGAGTTTCATCGGCTACAGTTTCCAGAATCTTAAATGATGATCCGACTCTTTCAACAACGATTGAAACCAGACAAAAGGTTCTTGATGTTGCAAGCGAGCTTAATTATAAGAAGAAGCGCAGGGACTCAAAAGATGCATTTGTACTGGGTATAGTGCAGTGGTTCTCGGCTGAGGATGAGATGAGGGACAATTATTATCTTATGGCACGTAAAGGAATCGAGGATTTCTGCAATAAACATTCGATCAGGATTGTCAGAGTTTACAAAACTGATACCGACTATAGGGAAAGCCTTTCGAGAGTTGATGGGATTATCTGTATTGGTAAATATAGTAAAAAAAGGGTGGATGAATTTATTTCAATATGCAGTAATATAACATTTCTCGATATGCCGGTGGACGATTATAACGTGACAACGCTTACAATGGATTTTCAGTTGGGCGTAAGAAAAGCCCTTGATTATCTTACGGAACTCGGACATGAAAAGATTGCGTATATTGGAGGCAGAGAGTACACGGGAGATGATGAATTGGTTCCCGATGAGCGCAGGGATACTTATATGAAGTATATGCGTGAACATAATCGATTTAAGAAAGAATATATGTTAGAGGGAAGTTTCACAACAGCATCAGGCTATGCATTAATGAGGAAACTTTTACAAAAAAAGGATGTTCCCACAGCAGTTTTTGCAGCTTCGGATATAATAGCATTTGGTGCAATGAAGGCTATTACGGAGGCGGGACTCAAGATACCGGAGGATATTTCAATTGTCGGGTTTAATGATGATGAGATGAGTGCATTTTCTTCACCATCACTTACAACCATTCATGCACCGGCTTATGATATGGGACAACATGGGGCTAATCTTGTGTATGCGGCAACTAATCTGAGTATTCAGACACCGCTTAAGGTTAAGATTCCCTGCAGCCTTGTAATACGGGAGTCCTGTGGAAAGCCGGGAAAGATCATTTAACCCGGTCGGAGAAATCTTCGGCTTCTAAGCTATAGCTTTGGTGAGGTGTGAGAAGTCTGTTTTATGTAATTGGTTATTATAATAAGTTAATATATGAAAAGGAGGATTTTACAATGCGAATTTTAGTAACGGGAGGGGCAGGTTATATAGGAAGTCATACCTGTGTGGAATTATTAAATGCCGGATATGAGGTAGTGATACTTGATAATCTGTATAACTCCAGTAAGAAAGCTGTTGACAGAATTGAGGAGATCACCGGCAAGAAGGTGACATTTTATGAGAATGATATGCTGGATAAAGATGCGCTGGAGAAATTGTTTTCAAAGGAGCAGATTGACTGCGTAATTCATTTTGCCGGACTTAAGGCTGTGGGAGAATCAGTTGCGAAACCGCTTGAGTATTATAAGAATAATATTCAGGGAACGCTTACATTAGTTGAGGTAATGAGAGAACATGGATGCAAGAATATCATTTTCTCTTCTTCCGCAACAGTATACGGAGATCCTGCATTTGTTCCTATAACAGAGGAATGTCCTAAGGGAACACCGACTAATCCTTACGGCTGGACTAAGAGTATGCTTGAGCAGATTCTCACCGATCTGCATACCGCAGATGAGGAGTGGAACGTAATTCTTCTTCGCTACTTTAATCCGATCGGAGCACATAAGAGCGGAAAGATAGGAGAAGATCCTAAGGGTATTCCCAATAATCTTCTTCCTTATGTGGCACAGGTGGCAATTGGAAAATTAGAATGTGTAGGTGTGTTTGGAAATGATTATGATACACCTGACGGAACCGGAGTGCGTGATTATATTCACGTTGTAGACCTTGCCATCGGTCATGTCAAAGCAATTGACAAGATAAATGAGAAGCCGGGTGTCAAGGTGTACAATCTTGGAACCGGTAACGGATACAGCGTACTTGATGTCATTAACGCATTTTCAAAAGCATGTGGACACGATGTTCCATATCAGATTAAGCCTCGTCGTCCGGGTGATATCGCAACCTGCTATGCGGATGCAGGCCTTGCCAAGAAATGGGAAGCACAGTATGGCATAGAGGAGATGTGTGCTGATTCATGGAGATGGCAGAGCATGAACCCTAACGGGTATAATGAGTGATTGGAATTGTTTGTCAAAGAGTATGGGATAACAGGTTTTATTCACGATTTATAAATGAGACTAAATAAAAAATAATGATTATAGGGCATATTGGATTGTTAAATCTAATGTGCCCTTTTGTTGGATAGTTAACTTATTTGTGAGATACTCTGAAAACACGAATATGAGAAATGGTGCATTTTAATAGACATGTGTTAAAAATAGGTTATAATGGTATTGCTTAATCATTTAAGCGACTTGAGTTTTTTATACCATGGCGAAGATGTTATGATGTAATAATGATTTGATGAAAAAATTTTTAAGGAGAAAGATAAAATGTATGATTTCTATTTGTGCGTAGTTATGATTTTGACTGGAATATATGAGTTGTATAATTGTAGAAATCAAAATAATCAAGTAGAGAGAATTTGTACGAAGATAATTGCATCTTGCTATTTTATGGAGTTGTTTTTCTATCAGATTGTAAAAAATGATACTATCTCGACGATTGGATGTACTATCGCAGGGGTAAGTTTGTTTATCGGATTATTTATTAGATATATGCATAGGAAAAAAGATGTTAGTTGATAACTCACCAACATCAAAGGAGAACGATGGGATGTTTTAGGTAGTCCCTTGATTTTTTTATCCTTGCGGGAGTAAAGCATGCAGGTTATGAGAATACAAGAAAAACGATCAACACATTGATCGCAAAAGGATAGGAGATATTCGTATGACAATTCTCACTAGTCAAAATAAAAAAAGAAAATATATATTTTCAAGCGTTTTTATGTTATCACTTGTTTTGTGTTTTTTGGGCTTGGAAATTAAGGATGGATGTATTGCGGTTATTATAACGGCATTGCCCATTGTACTTATTGTTTTAATAAAAATATTGTCATTGATTAGGAATATATTAGGAACGAATAACAAGATATTTCTTGAATTGGATGATGATAGGATAAGATATTATTCTAAAAGAGGGGGTAGGCAGGAAATATTATTATCGGATATCAAAGATATACAAATAGATGACGATGTCCTTCACTTTTATTTAAATGAAAATGTTAAAGAGAGCGGGTTACGTCGATTATTTCGTTATTATATTGAGAATCTGGCGAATGTAGTACAGATTCCGATTTTATGCGACGAAAAGGAATTAGATATTTTTTTGCAGAAAGTAAAACAAGATAATTATAGTCTACCTGTAAATAAAGATATAGATTCATTTGTCGGACTATGCGTTGCATATATTTGTATTTTATTCGGAGCATTCTGGTTTTTCTTTTTGCAGGCAGTGTGGGGATGTACATTAGCAACCAATATTATCAAATTAATTATTATATCAATATTAGTTGTGGTTATGCATTTCTATAATAAAAATTATTTATATAATGCCCGGTTTAATTTAGGTAGTTTTACACGGTGTATATTAGCAAGCTTATTTTTGGCGCAGTATATCTTATGTGCATGTCAAATCGAAGAAATAATTAAATCTACCAACTTGAATCTAACAAGTTCATGGCAAAGTGTTGGCATAATAGGATTATTGTATATAATAATATGCTTGTTATTTATTCCGGAAAGTGGGCTTGGAAGAAAGATGATAGTTAGCAACATC
>CAJOLO010000267.1 GCA_905235345.1 uncultured Lachnospiraceae bacterium | reverse complement strand
GATCAAGATGATAGAACAAATTCTCATTGGGAAGCTCGCACTTTATTAGGAGATTATATGAATTCAGATCATTATTTACTTGAACAAGTAATATCTGAATTTACTTTAGCTTTATTAGAAGACAGTGGATGGTATAAAGTTAATTATTATACTGGAGGATTAATGAGATTCGGAAAACATCAAGGATGTGGTTTTATATATGAAGATTGTTTAGAAATTTCTCGGTTTAAAAATGAATTCTTTAATAATGGGGTTGAATTAAATGGATGTTCTTCCGGAAGACAAAGTAGAGGATATTCTTTAAGTTATAAAATTTTTGGTGGAATACCCAATTATTATAGATTTGGGAGAAAATCATTATATGAAAATGCAGATTATTGCCTAGTATATACATCAGAATCAACGGAAGAACTGATCGAGATCGGGATTTTCTGATGGAACGAGCTGTCTGGCGATTCGGGTGCCGCCAATGCCGTCTCCGTAAAGATCTGCTCCATCATTTGTAGCCAGCAGTCTCCAGAAAACATTTTCGGGATCGCTGGTTCCTACACCTTCCGTGATGCTGTCACCGATAATATTAATCTTACATCCTTTAAGTTTCACACTTATATCCTCCTTGGTTGTTTCTATATTGTTTCTGCGCGAAAGTCAACAGTAATGACTCACCTGTTGACATGGATTCTACTCTGAGCAGATTGAATTCATTATACTACATACCGCATGGAGAATACAAGTGCTTGCGTCAGAGCCCGGGGTTGACGCTGAATAACAAACAGAGTAAGATAATAATTATCAAAAGGATAACGGGTAGAGTAATAGTTATTGTGAGGGATTGATGCATGTTTGACAGACTTACAATAGAGGATATAACATTGCCGGTGATTTTCGAAAGAAGTAACAGAAGAACTCTTTCAATATCTGTGACGGATACTTGTGAGCTTAAAGTAAAGGCACCGGCTCGTATGTCTGATAAGGAGATTGAAAGATTTATTATTTGAGATGAATCATTCAAAGGAATTCTGGAAACACGTGAAAGATATAATTCCCGATTATAAAAACCGCCGAATGTATATGTAGAAGGCATATAAGGATGGGAAAAACAGATAATGAATTATACATTAATGTAAAATGAATAAGTAACAGCGTAAAGGCGTATGAGAAGTAACATTTTCATATGCCTTTTTTGTTTGATTTTAATTTTATGGTTGACAGGAAACTGATTATAGTGTATATATAACATATGAACAGTGAAAGAGAAAAGGAGAGTGAGTCGCATGAAAATCTTGCAGAACTCCGGAGTACCGATTTATCAACAGATCGCAACACAGTTTCAGGAAGATATCCTGTCCGGCAAGATGAAGCAGGGAGAATATCTGCCGTCAATACGTGGATTGGCGAAGGAGCTTCGAATCAGTGTCATTACAACCATGAAGGCCTATGAAGAACTGGAGAAGCAGGGACTTGTGACAGCGGTGCAGGGAAAAGGGTACTATGTGAATGCACAGGATAGCGAGATGTTAAAGGAGCAGCATATGAGGAAGATGGAGGAACACCTGATGAATGCAATCTCTGCAGCAAAGATTGCAGGGATATCGGATGCGGAACTGAAGAATGTTTTGGAGCTGCTTCTGGATTCAGAAACAGAATAACAGATTTATAAAAGAAAGGGTACAGATATGAATATACAACCGGTTATTGATATAACAGAATTGAAAAAGTCATTTAAGGGATTTTTATTGGATATCCCGTCATTACAGATTCCGAAAGGATTTGCAACTGCGCTGATTGGAGAAAACGGAGCAGGCAAGAGTACACTAATCAATATTTTATCGGGGGTACGAATGGATTATAAGGGGACGGTGGATTATTTTAACGGAGAGACTGACGAAAAGAAGATCCGGGAAGATATAGGGTACACCGGTACCGGGAATTATTTCATGCCGGGCTGGACGGTGGGACAGGTTGCAGAGGTCAATGAACTGTTATTTGATCAGTTCCATTCAGATCGGTATCGGCAGATATGTGAAGAATTGGGAGTTACCGATTACAAGAAGCGAGTCAGTTCGCTGTCGGATGGTATGCGCGTAAAGGTGATGTTAGCAGGGGTATTGGCAAGAGATACAAAACTGTTGCTGTTAGATGAACCGGCTTCTCCCCTTGACCCGTTGATGCGGGATCGACTTTGTTCCATGATTCGCAATTATCTGGATGAGGCAGATTGCGAGCGTAGTGTGCTGTTCTCTACCCATAACATATCCGACATGGAGAACGTTACCGATTACGCCATTATTATGGAACAGGGAAAGGTTGTAGAGCAGGGGTTTGTGGAGGACCTTAAGGAAAAATATATTCTTGTCAAGGGAGAGCCGGTGGATACGGAGAAGGCAAAGGATGTTTTATTCAGTTTTCAAAAAAATACATATGGATTTGAAGGAATCTGCCTGTCACAGGATCTGGATAAACTTGCAGGAATGGATATCGCAATCGAGACTCCTTCTCTGTCGCAGATCTGTGTAGCAGTTATGAAACGATATACCGGTCTTGGTAAACCGGGGGTAACGGAAACGGGTAATGACTACACCAGCGATAGGTTTATTAAACCGGAAGACCGGAAGAATACCGTGAAAATAGGATAGGGGGTAGAACAACATGAGAACTACAATTCGCAGTTATCATACTTTTTTGCCGGGCAATTACATCTGGCTGAAAGTTCTGATCTATCTGCTTTATCCAATCATCGGAATATTTGGAGGAATGATTCTTTGCAGTTTATTGCCAATTGATAAGGAAGCTGCACTTGCGGTGAATATGGTATTGACAGGCTGCGGGATCATTGTGTTTGAATTTCTGTTGGATTATTTTGCCTTTGGAGGAATCGCATCAAAGGACACAGGCAGGCTGGAATATCTGAAGACATCTGTAAAGGGAGAAGAGATCTTGAAAAAAGGACTTATTGCAGATGTGGTACGACGTTTCTTAAGCATAGCAGTAATAGTGTCCGGTGAATTTGTTGTGACCAATATAGCTTTTGGAAGCAGTGAAGAAGATCACTATGGAACCGGACAGATTCTATTAGCTATATTGCTGATGTTTGTTCTTAGTGAAATTGGTTTATGTATTACCCGTATGTTTGAATTGATAGGGGTTGATATTTTGGTGATGCAGGTGATATATGTAGCATATATATTTTTGTATACTATGGTTGTGGGAAGGATGCAGGGAGCATTTATCCCGCTCATAGTTGTTCTGGCGGTACTTTCCGGTTTGGTCTTGTGGCTGCATTTTCGGCCGCAGAGTGAGAAAAAGTTATCAGGACTAAGAGGAAGGATAACAGCGATAGGAGGAATTAATTCGATGATAAGAGATTTTTTATTCGGTTTAAAATTAATAAAATATGGATACAGGGCAAGGTCAAATATGTTTATAGGTCTTTTCTTTTTCGTGCTTGGGATCATATGTCTTTTTGGAAAAAATACGATGCCGATGCTTGGAGTGTGTTATATTCCTCTGGGAATGATATGTATTTTTGGCAAGTGTACTGAAACTTTGGAATACTCGAATCTTGTTGCAGCTTCGCCGAAGAGACGTAGTATAGCAATTCATTTTCAGGATGCGGGAAGTGTGATTTGGGGTGTACTTCCATATATACCATTAGTTGCATTTTTAAAGTGGAAATATCCTAAAACAGAAGAAGTGATTGGATTAGAAAACTTTAGTTATCTTGTTGTTTTGCTGGTAGAGGTTCTGTTTCTTTGTCAGATTTGTCTTGCATGTAATAGTAGGTTTTTTATTCTATCAATGATTGTAGCTGTTAGCCCTATCCTTAATCTTAACCTTGCACCTCTTATGATAGCAGTGTTTATCAATCGTTTCGGCGAAACTGCAATTATACTGTTGGGCTTTTTGGTTGTGATCATGGGAGCGCTTATTGGAGCGGTAATTCGACGCCGAATCTATCATTATTCATTGTCAAAATGGGGACTTGGGGCAGCAATGGCAAAAAATCTGTAGCAGGAAAGAAAAAAGATAAATATAGCTCTTTTGGTGTGTGTAAGAGCTTGTATGTTTGTTATCATTAGTAAATAATGTGTCAAGGCATACAATTTAAGCCAGAAAA
>CAJOLO010000266.1 GCA_905235345.1 uncultured Lachnospiraceae bacterium | reverse complement strand
TATACCAGAAAATATTCAAAAAGCTCATCCGAAAGTTCCTTTATCTCTCTCGTTTTTTCTACGGAGAGTTCAAGATAATGCCTCTTCTTCTCCTCGTCCAGACTCTCCATTGAACTTAATATTTCCAAATATCCGGTAAGTGTTGTAAGAGGCGTCCTGAGATCATGTGACATAGCCGTCACAAGATTCTTATTAGCCTGAAGTGCATTCTGTTCCTTCCTGTTGTTCTCTATTACGGAAAGCCTCATCTGGTCGATTCCTCTCGCAAGACTTCCTATCTCGTCATTACCTATTACGGTTATGGGATATTCAAGATTACCTCCCTCCAAAATTCCAAGTTCACGTTCCAGCCTTTCAATATAATTGAGCTTCCTGCTTATCAATATTGTAAATACTACAATAAATACCAGGGCTCCCAACATCGCTGATATCACTATTACATAATATCCGTAATTATAGAAATCATAACAGAATCGTCACAGAAATTAAGGGAATAAAAATATTCGGGATTAAGCATTGATATATCGTCAATAAATTCCTGTTCTTCCAGGTTATGCAATTCTTCAGCATCTGCATAGCTGTAATCCGAATTGAAGATAACCTTATTGTTATAATACACGGAGAAATACACAAGTTCATGTTCTGATGCCCAGTTCTCAAGCATGGATATTTTAGAAGGCGTTATACTATTATCCACCACATATTTCTGAAGATCTTCCATATATCTGAGCTGATAGCTCCTGTTCATCTCCCGGCTGTCAAAGGTATTTTCAATATAATAATCTCCTACTTTGCTAAATATGACCGCACATCCAATAGCTATGAGACCGGATATAATAATACAACCCAACAGTTTCCATAGGAGTTTTGTCTTTATAGTATTATATATTTTAGACAATCCTGTATCCCCTTCCCCAGCTGTTGTGCAGATACTTCGGAGATGGTCCTGTATCTCCGAGTTTCTTTCTTATATTTCTGATGTGAACCATAACAGTATTGGTCGAATTAGGCATAAAAGCTTCTCCCCACACCGTCTCGTATATTTCCTTCGCCGTGAAAATATGATTTCTGTTAGACGCAAGAAGCAATATAATACGATACTCTATCTCTGTGAGCGGTATCTCCTCTCCATCCCTGATCACCTGTTGAAGTTCCGTATCAAGAATTATGTCCTGAATGATTATCTTTGACGAAGATTTGTCTTCTGCAGACATATGCGGTCTTTTTAAAAGTGCCTTAACTCTAAGCAGAAGCTCCGTGGATGAAAACGGTTTTGTCAGATAATCATCCCCACCCGCCTCAAAGCTGTCTACCATATCAGATTCCGCAGACTTTGCCGTCAGAAAAAGAACAGGTGCATCAGTCTTGACCCTTATCTGTGCACACGCATCTATTCCATTTATCTTAGGCATCATAATATCAAGAATTGCAAGGCTTATACTCTCGTCAAACATTTCAACCGCTTCCTTACCGTTAACAGCAAGCACTACCTCATAACCGGCATTTTCAAGTATCAATTTAACAAGCTCTCTGATATCCTTTTCATCGTCAGCGACCAGAATTTTTATCCTCTCATCCATATATCTTTCCTCTTTCTAAAGCATATAGTCAACAATCCAAAATATACAATTATCTCTTAATAAGCATTGACCGGTGCAACGCTCATTTTTTCATAAATTCATTCAACTCTCTGATCTCATCTACAGACATATTGGTATATTCAGCAAGCTGAATTTCCGTAGGTGATTCTCCATTTTCTTCCTCGAGTAATTTGCTCGCCTCATGGAGCAGACTTATCTTTCCCACAAGCTTATTTTCCTGCTGCTTCTCATTATCCCATTCCGAAATATAATCCATTATGCCTTTCTCAACTACTCTCGCGAGGTCTTCTTCTATCTCTCCAAAGCTTCTTTCCGCATCTGAGCAGTCGGGAGTCCCACACAATTGATTAAGCCTCATAAGGAGCGCAATATTTCCCTCCTGAATAAGGTCCTCTAACTTTGCGTGCAGATCCATATATCTTCTCGCAACCTCTAAAACCTTAGGAAGCCATATATTTGTAAGCGATTCGATGACCTCTGTCTCTCCTGAGAAAAGCTTACGATATAGTTCCATTATTTCTTTTTCTTCATACGTTTCAAGTAACGATAAATCTTCCATGTATGCTCGAAGGACCTTAGAGTTCTTCGAAGCTTCATCAGTTCCGGTCTGTCCATTATCTGCCCCCGTCATCTCATCCGAATATTCCTTAACGTCATATTCGTGACCCTTATCCTCTCTTATGTCCGCTCCGTAGTCTGAAGCGTCATCCGCCACATCTTCGCCGGCAGATTCAATATCTTTATCATATTCTGCTTCTGCACTATTATTATCAACATCTTCATTATCATCTTCGAAAGACTTATTCATCAGATAATCAAGCACCAGTCTTTTCTGGTCTGACGATAAATCCATATCACTGAAATATGTCATTATCTCATCTTCCGACATAGGCACCTCCGAGGTTCTGATAATCTCCGCAACCTCTTTAAGAACCTCCATAAATGTATTCTGATCTGTCATAAATCATCCCTCTGTTTCTTTGCTCATTTTTTTATGTCGCCTGTCGGCTCCATGGTTTCACTCGCAAAAGTGTTGATTTCCCGTGCAAGCACGGGAAATCAACACCTTTGCTCATTTTTTTATGTCGCCTGTCGGCTCCATGGTTTCATTCGCAAAAGTGTTGATTTCCCGTGCAAGCACGGAAATCAACACCTTTGCTCATTTTTTCACAATATCAAGAGTGTGGGCTCCGGC
>CAJOLO010000265.1 GCA_905235345.1 uncultured Lachnospiraceae bacterium | reverse complement strand
ATACCGATTGCATATGTTTATTCCCTTCCGCCAGAATATCTTTCCATTCAGGTATAATATTTTCCAGGCCCTCATACATATCAAGAATATTAAGCATCCTTATTATCTCCGGCGGACCGGCACATTGACTTTTATGTCCCGCATATTGCGGATCTTCAATGACACGTTTCAAATCTCTGTGAGCAAATACTATCTTCTCCTCTTTATTATCACGATAACTACTGACCAGCTCCGATATTTCACCATAGCTATCTTTATCAATCAGCTTCTGCAATTCATCCGCAAATGATAGCACATAAGCTGCTCTGGTCAATACACCAATACTTCTATCCTGTAATATCTCATATATCAACTCTCTCGCTTTTTCAAGCTCGTAATATAGATGTTTATCCAGCTTATTCTCATGTCCTCTCTTCCAGAATGCCAAGCGGCTTACCGGTTTAATCTGCTTTAACCCGTCTCTTAAGACAAATGTCATCTTATCCTCCTTAGCAAGCATAATACGGCTTGCTTCCGGACAGGACATGGTAAGACTGACCTCTTTCAAATCATCGAACTCCTCAATGTGCCTCGGAAAATTCGTACAGGTCTGACAAAGTGCCTCCTCCCCCAGCTCGATATATATGTCGCACAAATCATCATCATTATGAAACGGACATCTTGTACCATTAAGTATAAACTGCTTATCTTTTACCCTTGTGCAGGTTTTAAGTCTTTTTCCAAATTCACCTTTCGTGGACATATAGTATTTGAGAGATCCATCATCAAGATCGATCTCCCAATTGTCACAACATGAGTCCTCACAGGCTCCGCCTATACATTCAAATTCATTATAATATGAAACAGTTCTGTAATTCATGTTATCCTCTCCACATTATTATATAATCAGGCATTTGTGAAACTCCAATTTACATTATTTAGATTATCCTCGTCTCACAAAATGTGTTCCGCACTCCTCACCTTCAAGAATACGATATATATTCTCCGGATCACTGCCATTTGTAATATGCATATCAATTCCATGCATGGTAGCATATTCTGCTGCATCCAATTTCGTTACCATTCCACCTGTACCGCGATCAGTGCCTGCTCCTGCCGCAAGACCTCTTATCTCATCCGTTATCTCCTCAACACGATGAATCAATGCTGCATCTGGATTAATATCGGGATTACTGTCATACAATCCATCAATATCCGAAAGTATAATCAGACGATTCGCTTCGGTAAGCCTTGCAACAATTGCAGACAGCATATCATTTTCTCCAAACACCTGCTTGTCTGTCTTAATCTCAGCATGGCTGATGGAATCATTCTCATTAACCACAGGAATCATCCCATTTTCAAGAAGTGCCTCGAATGTGTTGGTCAGGTTACGTCTCTTCTGTTTCACCGCAATATCATCCGCAGTTAACAATATCTGTCCCACAATATTGCCATACTCTCCAAAACATTTATCATATATATGTATAAGCTCACACTGTCCAACAGCAGCGACTGCCTGTTTCATGGAAATTTCCGTCGGTTTCATAGGCAGTCTCATCTTATTCATACCTACCGCTATTGCTCCTGATGACACCAGAATCACATGATTTCCTTCGTTACGCAATGCCGATAACACCTGCGCAAGTTTATCTATGGTGCGAAGCTTCAATGCACCATTATCTCCTGTAAGTGTGGACGATCCCACTTTGACTACGATTCGTTGTTTCTCCATCATTATCTCCTCTGTATAATCTATATTGTGCATATGCACTTAATTCAACCACTGTCATTACGCATCATCCTATGGCAATTCATAGATTTTGTCTGCTCATACTTCTATAATGACATATATTATTCAGCCGGCGTTTCCGCCTCTTCAGGTTTCACCTGCAGCTTCTTAAGTACATCCAGAAATCTCTGCCTTATTGCAAACTCAGGATTATTTCCCAACATTGGTACACATTCCGCAGTTATCATGCCCCCTGCCATAGAAAAATGTCCTCCGCCTCCGCCAAGATCCTTAAGTGCCTCCTGCGTTATCGAGCCCGCATGATAATAAGGTGTTTCATTGCGAACCGAGAATTTGTAGCCACCATTTCTTGCTGCATATACCACCGCAAACTCCACAACATCAAGACCAAGAATAAAGTCTGAGATCATCGCAACAAGGGCATCAGGGCAATCGAAGAAAATTGCGGCAAAACCTACATTTTCATATATCTGAATATTTTTTATCGCCTCGCCATATGCATGAAGATCATCAATCTCCATATTGTTATGATATAGACTGATAATCTTTTGATTGTCTGCAATCTTGTGAAGATAACTAAACATCTCAATGTCAAAATCTGTAACTCCACGATTAAACGAATCAGTATCCATCTTAAGTCCATATAAAAGCGTTGTTGCCGTATTGGTATCAAGCGTAGTATTGCTCTGCTTGAAATAATCTGCAACGATCGAGCAGCACGCTCCGCATATTCTTATGTCACTATATCTGTAAGAGCACGGTATCATAGTCGGATGATGATCTATTGCTGCAACCTCATCACCGGGAAAATCAGTAATATTTGAATTATATTTCTGGGCATCAATGGTGACAATGTAATCATATTCTTCCATTTCAGGAATATCATCTATATGAACCGCTTTAATATCGAATACTTCAAGCATCTTCTTAGTACTTGACTTATCAATCTTTCCGGCATAGCATTAGTACTTTTCACTCCATGTGCCTGAAGGAACACTTGCATACCGTAAGCAGACGCCAATGCATCAGGATCCGGAAAATTATGTGTCTGTAAGAACACCTTATGTCCCATTAATAAATCCACTAATATCTGCCAGCCCATTCTCATCCTCCTTTGTATAGTTGAAACTCACCCGAAAGTCTTTTGCGCATTGCACAGTGGATCCAAGTCTTCACAATATGCTCATCAAATATTCTAATCCGGGCACATATTTGCACAGTGTTCAGTATCTATTTATTATATCAAATGAAAAAATCAATACTCCAAATGGTTATACTACCATAGAATATTGATTTTCACAACTTTTTTGTAATATTAAATGTTA
>CAJOLO010000264.1 GCA_905235345.1 uncultured Lachnospiraceae bacterium | reverse complement strand
GATCAATCCGGCCACATTATTAAGGATATCGTTATGTGATTCTGATGCATAGATGTTGTTGTCATCTGAGTGCTTTGCAGAAATGTTATATGCCGGTTCATTTTCATAACTGTCATTCGTATATGATATCGGGTTATGGATATCTTCATCAAATGATGAATATGAAGCATTGTGTTCCTCCCTGAACACAAGATTGTTAAGGTATGTCCTTGTTGCTACGAATGTATCGTGGATAGAACGTATTGGCATAAAATGATAATCTTTAGAAAGTTCTGTTTCGCATATAAGACCGATATCAATCCGGTCATCCTTAAGCTGTTTTATGGTCTCATAAGTGGGATTACAATCGATGGAAACCTTTATATGAGGATTGGCTTCGATGAAATCCTGAAGATAAGGAAGCAGGATATGTTTGCATAAGGAGGTTGATGCTCCGATTCTAAGCTGTCCAATTCCAAGCTCACTTATCTGCATGAGTTTTTTCTCTGCAAGTTCAATGGTGTCAAATGCTTTAGAAAGATGTTCGTATAAAGTCTTTCCTTCTTGTGTAAGAGTTACACCTCGTTTACTCCTTATAAAGAGGGTGTGGGAAAGAGACTGCTCTAATTTGTTAATTGACTTAGAAACAGCAGGCTGACTGATATAGAGATTTTCTGCAGCTTTGCTTATGTTACCGCATCGGGCAACCTCATAGAATATTTTGTAATAGTTCAGGTTTTGTTCCATGAGATATTATCCTTTCATAACTCTCCATAAGATTCCATAACTTATTATACTTATAATAATATAAATGTCAATTATTGCGCTACTTATCATTACCAATGGTTATGATAAGTATTCGAAATATATATTATAATTATATTATTGTATATGATATACTACTATTTAATTATTGTTGATTAATAATTATCATTTAATCCGACAATAGCTAGATAATGAAAAGGAGAGATTGTTATGGGAATGACAATGACACAGAAGATTCTGGCTGCTCATGCCGGGCTTCCTTCGGTAGAAGCAGGACAGCTTATTGAGGCAGATTTGGATCTGGTATTAGGTAATGATGTCACTACACCGGTGGCAATTCACGAGATGGACAAGTTCAACACTAAGGAAGTGTTTGACAAGGATAAGATTGCGATGGTGTTGGATCATTTTACACCGAACAAGGACATTAAGAGTGCGGAGCATTGTAAATGCGTGAGGGAGTATGCGGATGAACACAATATTACCAATTTCTTTGATGTTGGTGAGATGGGAATAGAACATGCACTTCTTCCGGAAAAAGGACTTATCGTTGCCGGAGAGACTTGTATTGGTGCGGATTCCCATACGTGTACATACGGAGCACTCGGGGCATTTTCTACAGGAGTAGGTTCGACGGATATGGCGGCAGGAATGGCCACAGGTAAGGCATGGTTCAAGGTTCCTTCTGCTATCAGATTCGTCCTTACAGGCAAGCCGGGTAAATGGGTTAGCGGAAAGGACGTAATCTTACATATCATAGGCTTGATCGGTGTGGATGGTGCACTTTATAAGTCGATGGAATTTGTAGGTGACGGAATTCAGTATCTTTCAATGGACGACCGTTTCTCAATGGCTAACATGGCAATCGAGGCAGGTGCCAAGAACGGAATCTTCCTGGTAGATGACAAGACCATAGAATATATGAAGGAACATTCTGTTAAAGAATATAAGGTTTATGAGGCTGACGAGGATGCAGTGTATGATGAGACTTATACAATCGATTTAAGTGCTCTTAAGCCAACAGTAGCATTTCCTCATCTTCCGGAGAATACCAGGCCGATTGATGAAGTCGGTGATATCAGCATTGACCAGGTCGTTATCGGTTCATGTACTAACGGACGTATTGAGGATCTTAGGATCGCAGCAAAGATTATGGAGGGGCACAAATGTGCAAAGGGACTTCGAGTTATCGTAATCCCGGCTACACAGGCAATCTATCTTCAGGCTATGGAAGAGGGACTTCTTAAGACCTTCATTGAGGCAGGAGCAGTTGTATCTACACCTACCTGTGGACCGTGTCTTGGAGGACATATGGGAATCTTAGCAGCAGGCGAGAAGGCAGTTGCAACAACCAATCGTAACTTTGTGGGACGTATGGGACATGTAGATTCGGAAATCTATCTTGCTTCTCCGGCTGTTGCGGCAGCATCGGCGATCACAGGCAGGATCAGTTGTCCGTGCGAACTTGAAGCTTGAGGCGGCAGCATACTAAGCAGTAGGTAATTGCGAAACTCATTAATATTGTATATTGGATTGTACATATTGTACAGATTCCATAAACAGGTGCTTTGGAGCCGCCGGTACTTATGCACCGTATTT
>CAJOLO010000263.1 GCA_905235345.1 uncultured Lachnospiraceae bacterium | reverse complement strand
ACATATCAATTTAACTGATTCAGCATCTAGTTTTTCAGAATTTTTATTACAATCATACACCAAATAATCATTTCCCAGCCCATTATATTTTTCAAAATATATACTCACCTTACATACCTCCCTTTTATCTTCTTTAACCATTATTACATTTTCAATATTATAAAATCAAGTTTTTCTCAATGCATTATCCTATCCTCTCTCCAGCCTTCCCACAATGCAACTCTTCTTGCAGAAACAGATTCCGTAGGACTTAACTCCCAGATATCCGTCATCCAAAACACCCTCTTCGTATTTCATGTCCCGGATCTGTTTGTATGCCTCCTGTAACCCATCTTCCATCTCGTTGAATTTCTTTCTGATCTTCACCTCGAAGATGATCGCCGGATCTCTCGGTCGGTTCGGGTAAAGAACGATATCCGGTCGTCCGTTTCCTTCCTCCCGGTTGGACTTTACGGAATAATTCGGTACACCGTAAAGGAGTGACAGGAAATAGCCGTGATAAAATGCTTCGTCACTGTCAAAGGTGCTGATGCTTTTTGCGAGAAGGTCACTCACATACTCTTCAATCTGATCCGTATCACCTGCTAGTACTGCTTTGTGAAGAACACTCCGATCCGTATTCTTCACTACCTTGTCAAACCATCCGCTGATCTGATTTTCATAGATACTTCCAATCTCCATATTAGGAATCATCATAGTCATATAAACATCCTTACCGACCTGACGTTCAGAGACTTTTTTCATATAGCCGGTAAAAAACAGAAAATTCCATAAATTATCCTCTGACTCATGGATGTCATCATAGGTGATATCCTCATGAATCTTCTTCTCTATAGTTCCGCCACTGATCAGCGTGTTCAGTTCTTCCCGCATATCCTCATCTGCATCCCATATCATGTCTTTAATGATCTGATTCGAGGACGTATTCGCCCAATAAGGTTCCGGAAATTTCATGTTCTTTATCACAATACTTGATACATATTTAATCACACTCCACGGATTGTAAATCTCCGTTTCTCCAAACAGATACCCGTCATACCAGTCCTTTACTTCCGGAATTCTGTCCGCTATTCCATAATCAAGAAGCATCTGCTCAACTTCCTCTTGTGTAAATCCAAATGCCTCCTCAAACCCATTATTACGGATAGAACTAATCTCCAAATGATTCAGCCCGGTAAAAATGCTTTCCTTGCTGATCCGGAGACATCCTGTCACAACCGCAAACTCCAATGCATCATTGGTCTTCAAAGCCGATTCAAACAGGGAGCGGATAAAATCAACCATCTCCTGATAGAAACCTCTATAATAAGCATTCTCAAGTGGCACATCATACTCATCGAGAAGAATTACGACCTTTTCCCCATGGTATTTTTCCAGACAGTTGGAAAGCGTCTTAAGAGCTGTAGCATATCGACCAATTTCTGCGCTAATCATCTCCTCACTATTCAATTCCTTATCTTTAGCTGCAATTGACAGCTTATAAAGTTCATCCCTCTCATCCTGCGACAATACCTCTTTTTCCCACAGGTAGGAATGTCTTCTGTATTCTTCAATAATCTCTCCTCTAAGCATCTTAAATGCAGTGAGATAATTCGGCTGCTTTGCTGACTTCAGCGACAGCTTGATCACCGGATACTTCCCCATTCTGGAAAGGATGTCCGAATCTGCCCCCATAATCTTCATTCCATCAAAGTATCTGCTGTTATCGACCACATTACCGTTACTGTCATACTCCAATTCATAAAAGGTCCGGATCATGGAAAGCGCAAGGGTTTTTCCAAATCTTCTTGGGCGGGTAAACAAAGTTACCTTTCCCCCTTTTTCGATGACATCGCGGATTAGCAGTGTCTTATCGATATAATACATTTTCTCGTCAATGAATTCCTTGTAATTTTCATATCCGATTCCGATTTTCTTCACGCTTTGCACCTCTATATCTTTCACGAGCATTCATCTTTTTTATATTATCCTAACCATCATTGTACCCCAGATGTATGCTTTTTACAATAAAAAAATCAATACCTAAATTATAGATGCCGGAAGATACATATTTGCATCAAGCATTATCATACTTTTGCACCATAGCATGTTCCCACGCCTCTTTTTTCTTTCCAATCAATTCCGTTTTCGCATATTCAGCAAGAACACCACGCAGCCCCTTTTTATTCACAGGTGCCTGATGTTCTACAAATTCATCCATAACAGTGATAATAACTCTCTGATTAGGCTTTGCAATCAGTTTTTCCAGTGGCTTAATCGACACACCATCATAGTATCCCTGAACTGCTAACATATATACTCACCCTTTCTTTTTACAATAGTATGACCATCTTTTACTTTATAATACCATA
>CAJOLO010000262.1 GCA_905235345.1 uncultured Lachnospiraceae bacterium | reverse complement strand
CGATGTTTATTGATAATCTTAGCAGAGAATTTTATGGAGAATTTGATAGCTTATCGATGATGCCAGTGCCATTATCAATTTTGGATTATTTTAAAAATCCAAGCAAAGGATGTCCATTAATTGATTATTGTAAATATAGTGGACTGGGAAATGTAAATAAAGAACAATGTTTGCATAGACCTTGGGAACAGTGCCAGAAGAAGGAGTTATGCCCATTAGCATTATATTTCACTGCATTTATGTTAGACAAAAAGCAGTTTATTGTTGAGAATAGAGTGCAATAAAAGAGTAAACAAGACAGATGACGCAGTTACCCGTTGTTGCAAATCTTCATAACCCCGCGGCTTTACCAACGAGCCATGTGGAGACGGTTTGTTTATTGTCCAAACTTCATGAAGCGAAGCATCATATCAATGTGAAGGTAGATATGGATGAGCTTGAGCTGACAAGTGCTGAAGCTAAGGCGACATATAAAGAGATTCAGGATTGGGTGCAGGAGAAGTATGGGTTCCATGTTACAAATCTGAATATTGCGCAGGTGAAACAGAAACACGGAATCATAGAACGGGAAAACTATAATAAGGCGAAATCTGCGGGCGTAAATCGTCCGGAGGACGATTGTTCTGCGCCGACCGGAGTGGCAACGGAGACCAGTAAACAGCCCAGATGCCCGGAAGAGAAGGTTAAGGCGATAGAGGATGCCATGAGGAATTTTCAGATGATTGACTAACAGATTTTTCTTTATGGATGATTTGAGGGAGAAAGATACGTGATTAAGAGAGCGAAAGGGGAAGATGCCGAAATACTTGCAACTTTGGCAATCCAAATGTGGACACAACATGATCCGGAGGATATGGCAGAAGAGTTTCGTTGATAAATGAGGATGCAGTCTGTTTTATCAAATATAAAGATGATAAGCCTATTGGCTTCGCACAGTGTCAGTTACGGCACGACTATGTGGAAGGAACTGAGAGTTCTCCGGTCGGGTATCTGGAAGGGATATTTATTTCTGAAGAAAATCGGAAGCACGGATACGCCGCAGAACTTCTAATGGAATGTGAGAAATGGGCTAAAGAAAAAGGTTGCACAGAGTTTGCCAGTGACTGTGAACTTGTTAATGAAGCCAGCTTGGAATTCCATATCGCTCTGGGATTTGAGGAAGCAAATCGGATCATATGCTTTAGGAAGGATATTTAGATATATATGCTCGAATTTAAGAAGTTCACGGATTTCCCGAGAGGGACAATGTATGACATATTGCAGGATGCATATTCATATGATGTGCGAAATAAGGAAATCTGGGATAATAACTGGAAAGAGTCTGACGATTTCTTTTATGATAATCCTGAAATCGCAGAAAAATATGGGCTGATCAGCTGTATAGCCGGAGAACCTATAGGATTTGTCACCTGGGATCCGCGAAACCGACCGGAGTATGTTGAGATCGGGCATAACGGAATCAGGGAAAAGTATAAGAGACAGGGATACGGACACAGGCAGCTGGAAGAAGCTATTCGTAGGATTAAAGAGTATGAGGGATTGATTGAAAAGGATCATTGTATGCACAAACAGCAACCTGGCCGCACCTAAGAATTATGAATCGGTCGGGTTTACTTTGTATGACAGAAAGCCAAATGACACGAAAAGTGCTTATACAGGAGATTATCTGTATTATGAGATCGTGCTTTGAGGGCGTGAAGAGGATGAAATGATGATAGGAACGTAAAGACTCCTGCTCAGGGAGTATACGATGGATGATTTTGACGTAATGTCGGATGCCGAGACAATTGAGAAAGGAGAACCAGTAACATGAGAAGATTATTTACAATCGATATTAAAGACTACGATGACGATTTCAAAGTTTTCAGAAGACCGTCAGCGAGAGCAATCATACGAAGAGAGGACAAACTTAGGATGATATACAGCCCGGTGGAAGAATATTATAAGTTTCCGGGCGGAGGAATTCACGATGATGAGGACAGGATAGATGCGCTCATCAGGGAAGTACGGGAGGAAGCAGGTCTTGTAGTTGTACCTGAAACCGTCAGAGAATACGGCAGCGTTTTGCGGAGACAAAACAGCGATAGAGACAAGAATACCATTTTTGAGCAGGAAAACTATTATTATTTTTGTGATGTTCGTGATGTGAACATAGGACAGGATCTTGACAGTTACGAGGAAAAACTGCGATTCTCTTTAAGAGATGTGGACATTGACGAAGCAATTCGGGTAAATGATGAATATACCAGTGACAACGCTTTCGATTATCACATGATCAAAAGGGAACTCCGGGTGCTTCGGATGCTGAAAGAAGAATTTTTTAGGATATGATTTAGGGAGAATGGGAGCTCGAGATTTCACAATAGAAATAATATAGTTTGCAAAGGAAGAGTGTGTTTTGGAAGATACAACAAAATTCTACAACATTCACACGTAACTTTAATGGCGAGGCAATCAAACCTAACGAGGTAATGGTTCCTTTTGAGTACACAGAGTTAGAGGCAGAAAAGGTGGTTAATCCAGAGTGCATCAGAACGATTGAGACAGCCGGACAGTATTTCAAGGTTATCTATAAGGCAGTTCTTAATTCCATTACTGGATACAAGAATCAGTTTAATGACATCTATAAGGAAGAGGCATATGCATTGCTTAATGCCATAGTAGAGATGTTCAAGTAATATAAAAAACATATATGGCACCGTGGGAAAGAGCGCATTCCTACGGTGCCATATTTTTTTGTGATTTTTATTAAAAAGTGGTAATATAATTATAGTGAAATTACGATATATGAAATAACGAAATAAACATTATAGCATATAATTAAAATAAAGTCAATCTTGTGTATTTTTGATTAGATTGGTTATAATATATGTAAGAAAGTGAATGTTTTCTATTGGGGTTACGAAGCCCACCAAAATCGTATTAATAGAGGTTACGAAGCCTATCAAAATCGTATTAATAGAGGTTACGAAGCCTATCAAAATCGTATTAATAAAAGGAACAGGCTATGCTTGTTCCTTTTATTGTTTGGAGATACTATGGACTGGATAAATGTTAATGAGAAATACCTGGATTATTTAAGAGCATTTGAAGGAAGAATACCAAGAACAGATTATGGCTCAGATAAATACAAACCATTTTTTGGAATCCTTTTTGAAGATGATGACTTTTACTACATAACGCAGGTTTCACATCCACAGCCTAGACACATAAAGATGAAGAAACAGCCAGACTTTTTCAAAATATATGATCCACAAGAGTTGTCTAGATTAATAGCTGTTGTTAATTTAAACTATATGTTTCCAATACCTAAAAATGAGGTAACTCCTTTTGTTAAGAAGGATATTGATACATATAGAACTTTCAAATCGGAAGAGGAAAAGAGTAAGTATATTGATCTCTTGGATTCTGAAATGAAAATGATTAATACCATGAATTTGTCAGATGCGGCAAAGGATTTATACGAGAAAAAGTAATTTATATCCTGAATCTCGGTTGGCTCAAAGGTGTTTGGATTATAAGGCATTAGAAGAGCATGCAAAGAAATGGAAAACTGAAGAATAAAACAGATATGGCACCGTGGGAAAGAGCGCATTCCTACGGTGCCATATTTTTAGATTTCATTTAATCTAGCGTATTCTCCAAAGAGGATGTGGTCGACATAGTCTCCCTTTTTTGCCTCTGTGATAATACGGTGTAGTTTTACAGCCTTACCACCAGTACGACTCATTACATATCCGGTTCCTTCCATACACCATGTGTAGGGCATGACCAATTTTAATGATTTTGTAGATATCACTGTAAAAAGACCGTTTTTTAACAAGTGAAGGTGTGGAGTATATTTCTCTTGAATACAGATGGTCAATATGATAATATTTACGCATAGACGAAAATAATACAAACGCTTAAACGTATCACGAGAGGAATATATTATGATTATCAGCGAAAGAATTTTCAAAATATTAAAAGATAAAAATATGACACAAATGGAGTTCGCGAAGAGAGCCGGTTTTTCCAACAGTGCTATCAGCGATTGGAAGCGGAAGAAAACGAATCCTTCTGCGGAAAAGATTATGGATATATGCTATGCACTTGATGTCACGCCGGAGCAGCTGTTGACCGGAGTTGGTATAGATGATGTGAGTGAGATTACACCCAAATAAAACAGATATGAAACTTCTGGAGGATTATCACGGAATGCAGGACAGTCAGAGAAAGCGATTGCTTGCTTATGTTGAAATGTTAAAGCAATTGGAGAGTTTGGAAGATTTGAATTGAGGAGGATTACGATGGATTCGTTTGGCGAATTTTTAATATATCAGACAGAGGATGGTTTGACGAAGCTGGATGTCAGATTGGAGGATGAAACTGTATGGCTGACACAGCAACAGATGGTAGAGTTATTTCAAACATCCAGAACAAATGTGGTTGATCATATCAAGAATATTTATGAAGAGGGTGAATTGGATGAAAATTCAACCTGTCGAAAATTCCGACAGGTTCGGATGGAAGGGAGCCGACAGGTTACGAGGGAACTTCCTTTTTATAACCTTGATATGATAATTTCTTTAGGCTATCGTGTTAAATCTGCAACAGCGACGCATTTCCGCAAATGGGCGACAGAACGACTAATAGAATATATCATCAAGGACAGGAGAAGAAAATGAAATGGCTAATTTGTAATGAACTAAAAGGATGGAAAGCATGGGAAGTAACCTGGTTACTTTTGGCCTGTGCGGTTATTACGGCATTATCTATTTATTGGGGTGATAGCTTGATGGGAATTATAAGTTCCACAACGGGAGTGGCATGTGTGATTTGTACTGGGAAAGGAAAACTGAGCGCATACGTATTTGGTCTGATAAACTCGGTGTTGTATGCAATTATTGCCTATCAAGCGACTTTGTATGGGGAAACTATGCTGAATGCCATTTATTACGTTCCGATGCAGTTTTATGGGTTTTATGTATGGTCTCGTAATATGAATCAGGAAACAGCTGAGGTAAAAAAGATTCACATGTCATGGAAGGCTAGAAATATAGCTTTAGTTGCTCTTATTGCAGGAACAGTCGGATATGGGATAATACTAAAAGCGCTTGGAGATGCAATGCCTTTTGTCGATTCTTTCACAACAGTAAGTTCTGTTGTTGCAATGATTATCAGTGTAAGAATGTTTGCAGAACAATGGTGGTTGTGGATTGCAGTTGATGTGTTTACTGTATTTATGTGGGCAGTTGCATTTATGAACGGAAACGAGTCTGTTGCTACTTTATTTATGTGGATTGTTTATCTTGGAAATGCAATTATTATGTGTGTTAAATGGGAAAAAGAAGTTAAACAGAACAAAAAGGGGGAAGTATGAAATATCATGTAGGAATGTACGGTGGTTCCTTTGATCCATTGCATATAGGACATATTCATGACATTATAAAGGCAGCTTCTATGTGTGAAGAATTATATGTAGTTATCAGTTGGTGTGATGGTAGA
This sequence comes from uncultured Lachnospiraceae bacterium, assembly GCA_905235345.1. Lineage (GTDB taxonomy): Bacteria > Bacillota > Clostridia > Lachnospirales > Lachnospiraceae > CAG-590. The sequence goes on along the minus strand of CAJOLO010000262.1, from coordinate 1,029 downwards.
GAATCGGTAAGCAAAGAGTTGAGATACAGATGGATTCTCAATAGTACCCGTCATCTTCCAAATGTTAATATTATACTCATTGAGGATAAAGCAGTTTCAAAGGACGAATATAATACCGATTTTTATTGGGAAAAAGGAGCAAAAGATATCAAAGAAGCTATCGGTAAAAAACTGGATGCAGTATTCTGTGGAAGTGACTATCTTGGAACCAATCGATTTGAGTCTTTGTATTGCCCGGAAAGTGAAGTTGTATATTTTGATAGATCTGAAGTTCCGGTTAGCTCCACTGAGATTCGCTTTGATGCTATGCAGCAATGGGAATATGTGCCGCTTGTAGCAAGAAGTTATTATACAAAGAAAATACTTATTGTTGGTGGAGAAAGCACAGGAAAATCTACACTTGTTCAGAATCTGGCATTGGCATATAACACTAATTTTGTAAGAGAAATTGGAAGGGACACCTGTGATTATGCAGGAGGCGAGCAGTATATGATTGCAGATGATTTGATAGAAAATTTATTAAAGCAAAAGATTTATGTGGATGAGGCTGCAAAATACTCCAATAGAATTTTATTTGTCGATACAGATGCATTAACGACAAAGTTTTATATCAACTTTTTGCTAGATGCAAAAAGCGATCAATCCCTTAAGGCGCATAATCTTGCTGATGCAATCAATGCACTTAACAAGTGGGATCTTGTTATTTTTCTTGAACCAACTGTTACATTTGTTCAGGATGGTACAAGAAGTGAAGAAATAGCATCTGACAGAGAAAAATATAGCAATCAGATAAAGCTCTTGTTTGAAAAAAATAATATCCCGCTAGAAGTGGTCGGAGGTGAATATATCGACAGATTCACGAAGACCAAAGAAATTATAAAGGACAAGTTCCGCGTAGATACTATTTGGTAAAGGAAAACTATACCACAGGTATAGTGACAAACGAATTAAAGTGTGATATATTTGAGAAAATAAAACGAAAGGAAATAAAAAAATGAAGAACGTAAGAGTATTATCATATCTGCATAG
>CAJOLO010000261.1 GCA_905235345.1 uncultured Lachnospiraceae bacterium | reverse complement strand
TGGATAATCTGATAAGGCATTATGATGTTTCGGGAAAGAATTGCCCCAAGTATTTTGTAGAGCATGAGGACAGATGGCAGGTGTTCAAGGATTATGTTGTAAAATATAGGGAAAAGTATATTTCGGCAAGTGATGACTTCAGCTCTAAATGAAGTGAAGGTGGGTGAGAAAAATATCTCAGCGAGTGGTTAAGTCCTTACTGAAATATAACCTTCAGTGGATTGAAGGAAAGAGCAGATTAGATTTTGAAAATAATTGACAGGGGATTGTTATTGCCAATCCCCTGTCTGCTTTAACTTAAATGATTATGTATTATTTTACAATCTGAATTTTATCTGAATAGGTTTTAAGCGCCTGACCTCCTCTGGATTTAACTTTGGTAGTTATATGAAGGTAATAATCAGTATCCTGTGCGTAGGGTTCTAATGGCTCCATTTCGATTTCCATAGACTCATCATTATATTTGAATTTTGCTGCCATCCTTGTACCGGATGCATTCTCTACGTACATATTGTCTGATGTAATTGTAGATGGATCTAATGGTGTTGTAAAACGACATCGCCATACAAAATTACCGGTCTTGAAACTGAGATTTTGTTTTACTCTATTCTCATATCCTTTAGGAACATCTTCAATATCAATGTATTTCTTAGACATGTTGATCAGAACCTCCTTACTGCTATTATATTGTATATACCGGCTGAAATTGACTGAAATCTTGCAGCAAGTCTTGCGGAAGCCGGACGTAAATATGAATACCAATATATTATAGCACATATATTATTGATATTCCAGTCTTACTTAGAGATGCTTTATTTCGCCTGAAAAGACTCCCGCTTCGATAAGTGGTGAGTATAGAAACAAATATGTCTCAGCGGGAGTCCAATCTTTAATCTCAAATAAATATTACTTATCCATCTGCGTAAGAGATTTTGTTCTGATTTCCTCGCATATCTTATTGATGAAGGTATTAAGTTCCATAGCTCCGAGATCACCGTCCTCGCCACGTTTTCGAACGGAAACGGTATTGCTTTCCTGCTCGTTGGCACCGACTACTAACATGTAAGGAAGCTTCTGAAGTCTCGCCTCGCGAATCTTATAGCCAATCTTCTCGGCACGGTCATCCATTGTAGCAAGGATTCCGTTTCTCTTAAGTTCTTTAAGGATTGCATTACCATAGTCATGGAACTTTTCGGAGATTGGAAGTATTCTAACCTGCTCAGGTGCAAGCCAGGTAGGGAATGCTCCGGCATATTTCTCAATCAGCCATGCAAGAGTTCTCTCGTAACATCCCATAGAGGTTCTGTGGATGATGTATGGATACTTCTTCTCGCCATCTTTATCTACATAGGTCATATCGTAACGCTTTGCCAGGAACATGTCGAGCTGGATCGTGATCATGGTGTCTTCCTTACCATATACGTTCTTAGCCTGTATATCAAGCTTAGGACCATAGAAGGCTGCTTCGCCGTCGGCTTCAACATAATCAAGACCAATCTCATCAAGAATCTCTTTCATATAATCCTGAACCATATTCCAGTCCTCGGCGGTGCCAAGGTATTTATCCGAATCATTAGGATCCCATTTTGACATACGGTAAGTTACATCTTCTTCAACACCCAGAGTTGTAAGACAGTACTTGGCAAGTGATACACAGTTCTTGAACTCATCTTTAATCTGTTCCGGAGTACATACAAGATGCCCTTCTGAAATGGTAAACTGACGAACTCTTGTAAGACCATGCATTTCTCCTGAATCTTCATTACGAAAGAGGGTTGAGGTTTCACCCATACGGTATGGCAGATCACGGTAGCTCTTCGGCTTGGCCTTATATACAAAATACTGGAACGGACAGGTCATTGGGCGAAGTGCCATAACCTCTTTGCCGTCAGCGTTAAGATGAACATTCTCCTGAGCGTGTTTCATGCATGTTTCAGGGTCGGCGTAGGCTGATGGATCATCGGTGTCACTGTCATCATCATTTAATACGAACATGCCATCTTTATAGTGGAACCAGTGGTCGGACAACTTGTAGAGATTACTCTTGGCCATCAGTGGAGTACGGGTACGGACATAGCCCCACTCGTTATCCTCTAAGTCTTCAATCCAGCGTTGCAGGGTCTGAATGATCTTAGTACCCTTTGGCAGGAAGAGCGGAAGTCCCTGACCGATGACATCAACTGTGGTGAACAGCTCAAGTTCACGACCCAATCTGTTATGGTCACGCTCTTTGATAGTCTCAAGAAATGCGAGACGTTCCTCGAGGTCTTCTTTCTTAGTGAAAGCTGTACCGTATATACGTGTAAGCATCTTCTTGTTGGAATCACCTCTCCAGTATGCGCCGGAGGATGAAGTGAGCTTATAATATTTTACCGGCTTGGTGCTCATAAGATGAGGTCCTGCGCAGAGGTCGGTGAATTCACCCTGCTCATAGAAAGAAAGCTCTGCATCTTCCGGAAGATCCTCGATAAGTTCAACTTTATATGGTTCGTTTCTATCCTGCATGAACTTGATTGCTTCATCTCTTGGAAGAGTGAATCGCTTGATAGGAAGATTCTCCTTGACGATCTTCTTCATCTCAGCCTCAATCTTGTCAAGATCTTCTCTTGTCAGTGACTGCATATCAAAATCATAGTAGAAACCGTCATCAATAGCCGGTCCGATAGTACATTTTGCATCCGGATAAAGACGTTTTACAGCCTGCGCCATAATGTGGGCGGC